>CAZVKD010000060.1:0-12563 GCA_964627675.1 uncultured Gemmatimonadaceae bacterium | reverse complement strand
CGTGAAGGTGACGGTCACGGCGCACGCCGTGTCACGACCAGCCGTGCCGTCACCGGTCACCTCGGATGGCCGCGAGGACCTCCTGCGCGATGACGCCGAGCCCATCGTCGTCGGCGTGCGTGACGCCGAATCGGACGATCACCAACCGGTTCGACGGGATGACGAGCACCTTCTGATGCAGGTGGCCCGCGGCGTAGAAGGCGTCCGCCGGCAGGACCCAATCCGGTCGCCACGCGGGCCCCGCCAGCCACCAGCCCGCTCCGTACCCGGTCCCCAGGGTCGGTGTGGTCGAGTACCTCACCCAGTCCTCCGGCAGGATCCGCCGGCCGTTCACCACGCCGTCGGAGGCGAACAGGCGCCCGAACCGCGCCCAGTCACGCGCGCTGGCGTACATGGCCGCCGGGGTACCGGCCCCGTCGAACTCGATCACCGCCGTCCCCATGCCGAGCGGATCGAAGAGCGCTTCCTGCGCGAAGCGCGCGACACCCTCCGCCCCGCCCCCGACCGCATCGCGGATGATGCGCCCCAGGATGGCGGTGTTGCCGGTGCTGTACCGCCACTCCTGGCCGGGTCCGGTGGCCGCCGGCGCCCGCTCAGCAAAGGCCGCCATGTCGCGCTCGAGGTAGAGCATGCGCGAGACGGGATCGAACCCCGAGCGCGTCTCGGCCAAGTCGAGTCCGCTCGCCATCCGGAGGAGATGGTCAATGGTGATCGCGCGTCGCTGGTCGCCGTCACGGTCCCAGGCGGGGACGGGCGCGCGTTCGTGCACGGCGAGGCGGCCCTGGCGGACCAGGATGCCCACCATCGCGTTCACGACCGACTTCTTGACCGACCACCCCTGGAGCCGCGTCGCGATCCCGTACCCCGGTGCGTAGCGCTCCGCGATGATCGAGTCGCCGTGCATGACCACGACCGCCGTGGTGGCCAGGTCGGGCCTGGAGAACGCGCGGTCGAGCACGGCGCGGATCCGCTCGTGCGAGGGCTCGACGACCTGGGGCGGCACGCTCGGAGCGGGGGCGCGTCGCTCGAGGTCGAACGGCGGCACCTCGTCACGGACGAGCAGGCACCCCGCACCTTGGCGATGGACGGCCCGGCTCTCGAAGAGACCGGCCACCCGCGTGGTCACCGTGCCGGCGGCGCGGTCCACCTCGAAGTGAAGCAGCGGATCGAGGAGGGCCAGGGCTCCCATCGGTCTGATCGTGGACCGGTAGACCTGGGCGGCGTCGAGGCCCGAGAGGAACGTGGCCGAGCAGAGCGTGTGACTGACGAAGCCGGAAGCGACCCGGACCGCCCGGTCCGGCCTGACGGCGATGAGCGCGCCGGCGGCGCCCAGGAGCAGGGTGCCACCGATGGCGCGGCCGAGCAGCGCGCGATGCAGGTGCATCCGGGGGCCGAGGGTGCCGGGCATGGGCGTGGTTCGTGGTAATCGGAGGTCTCCTGCAAATGTGCAGCGTGGCCATCGTCCCGGCTACCGTGTCTCATGGACCGCGCCCGTACGCCGTGTGACGCGAGGGCGCGGGCAGCCGCTCAACGGACCTGCGCGACGGCGGTCACCGTGCCGCCGGGCGAGACCGCCGGGCGTGTCGCGGAAGACGCGGTTGACGCGGGCGATCGCCTGCATCAGGCCGTGGCCACGCTTGGGTTTGTCCACGTACATCGTGTGCAGCGACGGCGCATCGAACCCGGTCAGCCATCTGTCGCGTACGACGACGAGCTCGAAGACGTCGTTGGGATCGCGGAAGCGATTGGCGAGGTCCTCGACGCCGTAGACCAACGGCTTCGCTGACCGAACGCGCTCTCGATCCGGCTAGCGGCCCTCGGCCCGCGGCGCCATCAAGTACCGCGTCGTCAGCACGACAGCGCCGCGCACCGTGCCGGGCACGCCGGAACAACCGTGTCCACCACGCGCGCCCCGTCCGCGAAGACGTCGGCGACCGGGATCGTCTTGGCGCCGGTGCCCTGATCCAGGGCCACGACCACCTGGTCGGTGCGCTCGCTCATCGTGAGGGAGCGGGCGAAGACGTATGGTGATGCCTGGAGGGTGCGATGCTCGCCGGCGCCGACCGCCCGCGGTGGCCGACTGGAAGCCGCGCCTATCTCACCCAGGTGGAACACCAGCCGGTGAACCGGCTCGCGCCGTCTCGTCAAGGGCGGCGCGCACGGCCTGCGCGAGCGCTGCGTACGTGAAGGGCTTATTCAGCACACGCTTCTGCTGTCCGAGTGCGGCCTCCCCAACGTCATCGGAGTACCCGGTCATGTAGACGATCGGCACGTCCGGGCGCAGCGCGCGCACGCGCTCGGCGAGCGTGGTGCCCCGCATCTGGGGCATGACCATGTCTGTCAACAACAGGTCCAGGCGACCCATGCCGGAAGCCGCCTTGATCGCCTCCGCGCCGCTCGCGGCCTCCACGACGAGGTAGCCGAGTCTTTCCAGCAGCTTCCTGGTTGCAAGGCGCACGTGGGCCTGGTCCTCCGCGAGGAGGATCACCTCTCCCGGGCGCCCCGCCGGAGCGACGGCGGTGGTCGCCGGGGCGACAGGCGGAACGTGCTCCGGCGCCCTCGGCAGCGCGATCCGGAAGACAGTGCCGAGGCCGGCCTCGGACTCGACCGAGATGCGGCCGCCGTTCTGCTCCACGATCCCGTACACGGTGGCCAGCCCGAGCCCGGTGCCGGTCGGCTTCGTCGTGAAGAACGGCTCGAACACCCGGGCGCGTGTTTCCTCCGACATCCCGAGCCCGGTGTCGGCGACCTCCATGACCACCTCATGGGCCTCCACCGCGACACCGATGGAGATGGCGCCGCCGCCCGGCATCGCGTCCCGCGCGTTCACGCAGAGATTCAGGATCACTTGCTCGAGCTGGCCCTGATCCGCGAGCACCCGGGCCCCGTGCCGCGCGGGATAGCTGGTCTGAAGCTCGATATCCTCGCCGATCACCCGACGTACCAGCGGCTCCATCTCTCGCACGGCGTCAACGACGTCCAGGATCTCCGGCTGCTGCACCCGGCGGCGGCTGAACGCCAGCAGCTGGCGGGTCAGCGCGCTCCCGCTGCGGGTCGCGTAGACGATCTCCTGGACCTCGGCGCGACGCGGGTCCGTCCGGTCCAGAGCGTCCAGCAACAGTGCGGCATTGATCCCAACGACCGACAGAAGATTGTTGAAGTCGTGGGCCAGGCCGCCCGCGAGGTTGCCGACAGCCTCCATCTTCTGCGCCCGAAGAAACCGCTCCTGGAGCCGCAACTGATCCGTGATATCGCGACTGTTGATGACGATACCGGCGATGTCCGGATTCGCCAGGGCATTGGTGAACGTCGATTCCAGGGTGCGCCAGCTCCCGTCCGCGTGGCGCAGACGGTACACCACCATCGGGCGCGCGGTGGGCTCTTCCAGCACGGCGGCACCGGCGGCTCTGAGCTTGTCTCGGTCGTCCGGGTGAACGAGCTCAAACGGCTTGCTGGCGCGCAGTGTCTCGGGATCGTAGCCCAGGACGCGCTCGTGAGACGGCCCAGCATAGGAGATCGTGCCCTGCGCATCGGCGACAATGATGAGGTCGGTCGCCGATTCGATGAGCGAGCGGAAACGGGCCTCCCGGCGCGCCAGCGCCCGCTCGGCCTCCCGTCGCTTGTCCTCGCCGCGCTTGATGTCGGTGATGTCAACAGACACGCCGAGGAGGTACCTCGCCCTGCCGGCGTCGTCCCCGATGCACACCTTGTAAGTCCGCAGGAACCGGAGCCCCCGCGCAGGGCTGAGGAGTTGTTCCTCGGGGATCACCATCGGGACACCGCTCGCCAGGACCTCCCGGTCCTTCGCGATGAAGAAGTCCGCCTGCTCCGCCGGCAGGATGTCGTGGTCGCTCTTCCCCAGCAGCTCGCCGCGCGGGACACCGAGCAACGCCTCGCCCTCCCGGTTCATGAATACGAAACGCAGCTCGTCGGCATCCTTCACGAACACCATGTTTGGCAGGTGCTCGACCGCTTTCAGGAGCAGCATGCCATCGAGCCCCAGGGCCCGCGGTCCGGCGCCGCCGCCGGCCGCGGGCTGCCGCTCCTCCGACCCGCCCCTGGCCGCTGCGCCGGGTGCCGGCTCCACCTCGCGGGCGAACCGCCGCCGCATGCGCCGACACCAGCCCGCGCGTCTCCTGCTCATGGGAGGAAACCTACGGGAGCCTGCGTGGAGCATGGTGGCGTCGCGCGCCACGGCGGGTGGCCGGGTGCGCCATGCGGCGGACTGTGAGGGAGCGCCGGATTGCAAGGAAACCGCGTTACCGAGGGCGCGGTCCGTCAGGCAGCCGAACGGTAGTGGCGCGGGGTCGTTCCGGTCCAGCGCCTGAACGAGCGGAAGAAGGTGCTCGGCTCGTTGTAGCCGAGGAGAAACGCCACCTCCTCGACCGAATGGCGGCGGTCCTTCAGCGCCGCTATCGCCACGCTCTTCCGTATGTCGTCCACCTCCTGCTGGAGCGAGGTGCCCTCCGCCGCCAGGTGGCGCTGGAGCGTTCTCGGCGGGAGATGCAGCGCCGCCGCGACCTGCGTGAGCGTCGGCCGGCCGCCGCTCAAGACGCTCCAGATCACCGTCCGCACGCGATCCCGGACCGATGTGCCACCGAGGAGCGAGCGGATGACCGTCTCCGCGTGGTCCGTCAGATAGCCGGCGAGCGTCTCGTCCGCGCGTGGAATACCTGTCTCAAGATCGCGCGCCTGGAGCACGACCTGCGACCGCGGCTGCGCGAACCTGAGGGGGCATCGGAAGAGGCGGCGGTGCTCGAGGATGGACGAAGGCTGGTCGTAACTGAACGTGGCCTCGATCGGGACGATATCCGCGCCGCTGATCGCGCGGCTGATCGTGAGCACCGAGCCCAGCCGGTAGTCGATCGAATATCGGCACTTCGGGGTCGACCCCGCATCAATCGCATTGACGTGTCGGCCCGCCGACCACTCGAGTTTGAACTCGGCCGAATCCGTCAGAATCCGGCAGTAGCGCTCGAGTCGGCGCAGCGCGTCACCGAGCGTCGCGCTGAAGCTCATCGCGTAGCCGAGAAGCCCCCAGTCGCGTGCCCGGGCCCGCGCGGCCCACCGGAGGCCGACATCAGGCTCGTTCGCGTGCCTTGCCGCGATCTCCCACAACGCTGCGACATCGGAGTACGGAACACGGGACTCGCCGCTCGTGAGGTCAACGCGTCCGAGCCCGGTGGCCTCGACCAGGAGGCCGCGGTCCAGGCCCGACTCGACCGCGAGATCGAGGATCCTGGCCACGACGCGGGCCAGCACCGTTGCGGGCGCTTCGGGATCCTGGTCTCGGCGGGATGCGATGGACATTGTACGGTCCGACGGGTGGTACCCGATGTGAGGATCGACGAGTGACAGGGCAATGATTGCCGCGGCCCCACTCTATCAGGCCGTTCTTCTACCTGCCGATGCCGAAGCGCCTCAGTTTCCGATACAGGGTCGCCGTCCCGATGCCGAGCTTTTCGGCCGCCCGCGCGCGGTTGCCGCCCAACCCGCGTAGCACCGACGCGATGTAATCACGCTCGACCTGCTCGAGCGTCCGCACTTCGCCGCAGGCCACCGGTTCCGGCACGGCCAGGCCGACCTCCGGGGGAAGACCATCCACGTCCACCCGGCCGCGCTGCGCGAGGACCACGGCGCGCTCGACCGCGTTCTCGAGCTCGCGTACGTTGCCGGGCCACCGGTACGACAGCAGCTGCTGCGCGGCCGCTGGTGTGAAACCGCTCACCTTTCGCCCGGTACGCTGGACGGCGGCGTCAAGAAACGACCGCGCGAGTGGCAGTATGTCCTCGCGACGCTCCCGCAGCGCCGGCACCCTGATCTCAACCACCCGCAGCCGATAGTACAGGTCCTCGCGAAACCGGGCACCGCGGATCTCGGTCACCAGGTCACGGTTGGTCGCCGCCAGCAACCGCACGTTGACCGGGCGATTCCGGTTCTCACCCACGCGACGGATCTCGCGCTCCTGGAGCACGCGCAGGAGCTTGACCTGCACGGCCGGCGGCACGTCGCCGATCTCGTCCAGCAGCAGCGTGCCGCCGTTCGCCGCCTCGAACAACCCCACGCGGTCCTGGGTCGCGCCGGTGAACGATCCCCTGGTGTGGCCGAACAGCTCGGACTCGAGCAGGCCCTCGGGCACAGCGCCGCAGTTGATCGCCACGAACGGTCCCGCCGTCCGCGCGGACTGCTCGTGAATGAACCGGGCGAAGCGTTCCTTGCCCACGCCGCTCTCGCCCGTCAGCAGCACGGTCGAGTCCACCTGCGCGACACGGCGGGCGAGTTCGAGGACCCGCCGCGCCGCCTCACTGCTCGCGATGAGCGAACCGGAGTCCGCATCGCCTTCTCCTCCGCCGAGTTCCCGCTGGCGGGCGCGGAGGCGGCGTTCGGTGCGTTTCAGCTGCTCGGTGACGCGGGCCAGCGTGGCATCGAGCGACGTGTCCTTGTAGAACGGCAGGTGCGGCGCCAGGGCCTCCCCCCATCCCTCGGTCGGCCGCGCCTCGAGCCGGCACACGGCGTCGCCCTTGCCCCGGCACTGGTGCTCCACGATGTAGATGTCGCGCCCATAGGCCCGCGATGTGTAACCGCTGGCGAACCCGGTCAGCGTCCAGCACACCGGCTCCTCGGACGGACCCAGATGCAGCAGGTGTTGCTCGGCCTCGTACGAGTCCTCCCACACCCAGTGGTATTCGGTTGTCGGCGTGATCTCCTTCGGACCGGGCGTGGGGGCAACCGCGCGCACGAGCCCCTGCAAGGTGTGCAGGCGCGCGCCGGCGAGGTACCACTCCTCTTCGCTGTCCCAGGGAAACGCGCTCCTCAGGTTCTCCGCGGTGCGCCAGCCGTGGGCGTACCCGAAGCGGGTGAGGGCCGCCCGGGCGCCCGTCGCGCCGAGTGTTTCGATCAGCTCGCGCCGCAACAGACCCAGCGCGACCGCATCGAGCAACAGCACCCGCTCGCTGCCGAAGCGGAGGATGCCGCCGGCAGGGTCAACCTGCAGCAACTCCTGGAGATGGAGGTCGGTGACACGCACGGTGAGTTCCGCCTATCAGAACGATAGTCAACCATATCGAAATGATAGGTTCCGCGACAGGGCCCCCGCGGAAGTCGTTGATGAGCAAGGAGGTACGCGGTGGCACCATGTTTGCGCTTCCGGTCTCCCGTCTCCCCGGAGGAGCCGACTACCAACACTCCAGAGCCGCGCGGGCGCGGCAGGAGGCGGGCATGACAAAGGATCTCATACAATCGGCGTACCGGCGCGCATGGTGGGCCCTCGTGCTGAGGGGCCTGCTCGGGATCGCGGCCGGGGCGATCATCCTGTGGCGTCCCCTGGAATCGGTCGCGGCCCTGGCCATGTTCATCGCGGTCTGGGCCATCTTCACCGGAATCGTCCAGATCGTGCACGGGTTTGACCTGCGCCCGTTGTTCAGGCGCTGGTGGGTCATGCTCTTGAGCGGCCTGGTAAGCGTCGCCTTCGGCGGTGCGGCCCTCTACTTCTATCCCGCCCTGTCGCTGGCGTTCGCTGTGACCTGGACGGCGATCTGGCTGCTGGTCACCGGCGCGTTCGCCATTTCCGACGCGATGGCGGAACGGCGGCTCGGCGCCCCCTGGGGCTGGACGTTCGCCTTCGGCGTTGTAGCGCTCGCCATCGGCGTGTTCGCGGTCGTCATGCCGCCCGCCACGCTGGCCGCGCTCATGGGTGTCATCGCCGGGTTCGGTCTGGTGGGCGGCATCGCGCACCTGGTCGGCGCCTACGGGCTCGCGTCGTTCAAACGCGACGTGAGCGCGATGGTGAACGCGGCTACCGCGCAGTGACAAACCAATGACCTCACATCACTGATGCCCCAGATGATAGTGCGGCACGCCGACGCGGCGGCGCTCATGCGGGCCATCGTGGATCGCGGCAGCACCCATGGCGCGGCATCACATCGGTCTCGCCCTGACCGCGGGCATGAGGGGCAGCAAGCCGCAATAGACCGTCGGATGGGTGCGCGCGCGGCGGATCCCTCCTATCAGAACGATAGTCAACCATATCGAATTGATCGTTCCCGTTGCGGGGCTTCCGCGGAAGTCGTTGACGAGCCACAAGATACGCTGTGGCACCATGCTTGCCATTCATGTTTGCGGGCTCCCGGAGGAGCCGAGGACAACCACTGGGGACTGCCATGATTGAACGCTGGGAGATTGATAGCAGCCACTCGGGAATCTGTTTCGCCGTGCGCCACCTGGTCATCTCGAGGGTACGCGGCCGGTTCAGCCGCTGGGCCGGGACGGTGCAGGTTCCGGACGGCGACTGGAGTCGCGCCACCGTCAACGTCGTCATTGACGCATCGAGTATGGACAGCGGCGTAGCCGCCCGGGACGCCCACCTCAGGGCAGCAGATTTCCTGGACGTCAAGCGCTATCCCGACATCACGTTCCGGACGCTTCGCGTCACCGCGCCGCGGGCCGGCCGGCTGCGGCTCGTCGGCGAGTTGACCATGAAGGGTCAGGTTGGCGAGGTGACGCTCGAGGTGGAGCAACACGGCGTCACTCGCGACCCTTGGGGGAACGAGCGGGCGGGATTCACGGGCAGAACCGCGATCTATCGGCGGGACTTCGGCGTCATCGGGAACCTGACGCTGGACAGTCGCGGCCTCGTGATCGGTGACCGTATCGACGTCGAGATCGGTGTCGAAGCCGTGAGGCAGGCCGCGGCCTTTTCAACAGCCGGAATCGGCGAAGGTCACGCCGGCCATGCGCGCTGAGCGGATCGTGGGCGATACCTGGGTTCCGCCTTTCCCCGTGTACCGGGGGCTGGCAGGCGTGGGGGATCGGACAACGTGACCGTGGTAGTGGGGAGGCTCAAGTGATCATGGCGCCGGTGCTCGCCGCGTGCCTGCTGGCCGGGATGCAGGTACCGCCTCAGGACCCGCCTGCCGGACTCGCGGCATTCCTGCGCGAGGGCGTGGGCCTGGATTCGGCCCGGATGGCGGCCGTGCGCCGCGGCGAGGCGGTGGTGACGGTACCGGACACCGAGCTGCCACGCGAGATCGCCGTGTTCGGGATTGCCGCGGTGCCGTTGTCGCGGGACGAGTATGTCCGGCGGGTGCTCGACTTCGGCGAATCCACGCGCCCGCCCACCCGGCGCCGCTTCGGGATGTTCAGCCGCCCGCCGGCCCCGGCCGATGTGCGCGATGTCGTCATCGCCCAGCGTGACGTCACCGAGTTGAGAGACTGCCGCCCCGGCGCGTGCGTCATGAAGCTCCCCGCCGCAGCCATGGCCCGCCTGCACGAGGACGTCGAGTGGTCGGCCACGGACGCTCAAGCCCGGGTGAGCGCCTTCGCCCGCCGGGCCCTCGTCGAGTACGTGGTGGATTATCGCGCCCGGGGCGATGCGGCGCTGGTGGTGTACGACGATCGTGGCAACGTCCGCGCCGGCGACGCGTTCGCCGATCTCCTGTCAGAGACGCCACGCCTCTACGAGTACGCTCCCGCGCTACAGCGCTATCTCACCAGGTATCCTGCCGTGAGCTTGCCCGGCGCCACCGATGTGATGTTCTGGTCCGAGGACGAAGTCCCGCAGCTCCGGCCCGTCCTGTCGGTCACGCACCTGGTGGTATACACGCCGCCGCAGCGTCCCGACCTGACGCTGGTCGCCGCCAAGCAGATCTACGCGAATCACTACTTCGAAGCGGCGTTCGACCTGACCTGCTTCGTGGAGGCGTCCGGCGCCGGCGGCGGTTATCTCGTTGTGCTGCGCCGGTTTCGCTTCGACCAGCTGTCGTCAGGCGGTCCCGTCAACCTCCGGGG
The DNA here is from genome assembly GCA_964627675.1 of uncultured Gemmatimonadaceae bacterium. Lineage (GTDB taxonomy): Bacteria > Gemmatimonadota > Gemmatimonadetes > Gemmatimonadales > GWC2-71-9 > JACQHC01. The sequence goes on along the minus strand of CAZVKD010000060.1, from coordinate 2,777 downwards.
CAGAGTCGTCGGCGCCTTGCGACGGCAGCTCCTGGCAGATCTCCAGCGCTATCAGAACCCTTGACCGACTCCTTACCTGAAGGGCGACGCCAGCAATGACCAACCCAAGGCCGATCGCGCGCCGTAACGATCCGGGTAACACTTCCGGCGCTCCGGGCTCTCCCGCGCCCGGACAGACTCCCACGCAGATGCCACCGCGGCGCACCTGGTTCAGCTTCCCGCTGATCCTGCTCGCCAACGTCGTGCTGATGCGGTTGCTGTTCGCGCCCGACAAGCCCGCCAAGGTTCCCTACACCCTGTTCAAGCAGGAGGTCGCCCGCGGCAACGTCGAGCGGGTCTACAGTCGCGGCGAGAGGCTGACCGGCCGCTTCGACTCGGCGGTCACCTACCCGGCCAAGACCGACTCCATCACCGAAGTGCAGCCCCGGTCCATCACGCGGTTCGAGACCACGGTGCCGGCGTTCGTGGATCCGGGGCTGGAGGCGCTTCTCATTGACAACGGTGTGGAGATCAGCGCCGAGCCGCTCGAGCAGGGCGGGGGCTGGCTCAGCGTGGTGCTCAGCTTCGGCCCCGGCCTGCTGCTGATCGGCTTCTACGTGTGGATGTTCCGGCGGGGCGCCCTGCAGGGCGCGGCGGGGGGCGGGCTCATGGGCATCGGCCGGAGCACCGCTCGGCGGGTGGATACCACCCCCGAGACCCGGGTCACGTTCGGCGACGTTGCCGGTATTGACGAAGCGGAGAACGAGCTGGTCGAGATCGTGGACTTCCTGCGCGACCCCAGGAAGTACACCCGGCTGGGCGGAACCGCGCCCAAGGGCGTGTTGCTGGTGGGTGCGCCCGGCACGGGAAAGACGCTGCTGGCGCGGGCCGTGGCCGGGGAGGCCGGCGTGCCGTTCTTCTCCATGAGCGCGTCGGAGTTCGTCGAGATGATTGTCGGGGTGGGCGCCGCGCGGGTGCGCGACCTGTTCCGGCAGGCCCGGCAGCACGCGCCAGCGATCATCTTCATTGACGAGCTGGACTCCATCGGGCGGGCTCGCGGGCAGCTGGCCATGGGCGGTGCGAGCGAGCAGGAGCAGACACTCAACCAGATCCTCACCGAGATGGACGGCTTCTCCAGCCGCGAAGGCATCATCGTGCTGGCGGCCACCAACCAGCCTGATGTGCTCGACCGGGCGCTGCTCCGGCCGGGCCGCTTCGATAGGCGTGTCGTGGTGAACCTGCCCGATCGCGGAGGGCGCGAGGCCATCCTCCAGGTACACACCCGCCACGTACCACTGGCGCCTGACGTGAAGCTCGGCGAGATGGCGGGCGCGACCCCCGGTCTGTCGGGGGCCGATCTGCGCAACCTGGTCAACGAGGCGGCGCTGCTCGCCGCCCGGCGCGAGCGGAACCAGGTGCACCACAAGGACTTCGTCGACGCGCTCGAAAAGATCGTGTTGGGTCCCGAACGCCCCCTCATCCTCAGTCAGGCGGATCGGGAGCGGATTGCGTACCACGAGGGTGGGCACGCCGTCCTGGGCCTGGTGGTACCCGGCGCAGATCCCGTGCACCGGGTGACCATCGTGCCGCGTGGCCAGGCGCTGGGTGTCACCTATCAACGGCCCGACAGTGACCGGTACAACTACCCCGAAGAGTATCTGCGAGCCCGGATCATCGGGATCCTGGGCGGGCGGGCCGCGGAACAGGTCGTGTATGGCACCAGGACCACCGGTGCCGAGAACGACATCGAACAGGCCACGCACCTGGCGCGGAGCATGGTCACCCGCTGGGGCATGAGCGAGCGGTTGGGCATGGTCCAGCTCGCCGCTCGCGAGAACCGGTTTCTCGGCACGACAAACCAGTTCGGCGGTGGAGCGCCCTACAGCGAGGAGACCGCCGGCGCGGTTGACCAGGAGGTCGCCCGGATCATCCGGGAATGCCACGAGCAGGCGCTCCGCCTGCTGACCGGGCACCGTCGAGAGCTGGATGCGCTGGCCGAGGCGCTGATGGCGCGCGAGACGCTGGACGAGCGGGAGATCCTGGCGGTGACCGGGCTGCCGCCTGCGCCGGCGCTTGCCAACGAGAAGACACCGAGGCCGGTGGCTTCAGGGGTGTGACGAGACCTCCGGGCCGATATACATCACGGCCCTCCCCGGGCCATGCCCATGCCGGCGGCGGTAGCACAGCTTCACGCCCGCCCGACGCGCTCGTACCGATCGCTCACCTTCCGTGCGCCGGTTCTCCGGGTGGGCGGGCGGGGGAGGCGGCGAGGTGGCCTCCGGCGCCCGCTCGGCGAAGGCCGCCTGGCGTTCGGGGGAGCTGAAGGACCTGCGGCGGCGCGGCACGCGACAGCCTCTGCCGAAGCCGTCGGCGGTTGATGCCTGGAGGCGTTGCCGGTCGCGCAGCGCCGGCGAGTCGTGACGCGGATTCGAGACTCAGCGGCCGAGCCGCGGCCTCACGGCGCGGAGACGCGTTCGCCTGCTGCCCACGACCGGGGCGCAGAAGCGTCCGGCAGCGAGTCGTCCGGGGTTGACCGGCCGCATCGTGCACGGTGTCGGTTTCGATCAAACTGCGTCACACGTGGTCTCGCGGCTGGGGTCTAGGACTTCATCAGGCGCGCCACGTCGAACCCCTGGGCCGCCGCGGCAGCGACCATGCGCTGGTAGGTCGCCTCGTCCAACTGCGGGGTGCGCGACAGGACCCAGAGGTAGGCACGGTTGGGCGAGCCCACCAGCGCGGCGCGGTAGTCGGCCGTCAGATCGAGGATCCAGTAGTCGCCCCACACCATCGGCAGGAAC
>CAZVKD010000059.1:0-12575 GCA_964627675.1 uncultured Gemmatimonadaceae bacterium | reverse complement strand
GCCCCAGGCGTTGACGGGCGCAAAAGTTGCCCTATCATATGGCCCAACATGCAGGCTGCGATGTTCTCGGGACGCCCATGGGAGAGCGCCGAGCGTCGTGCCGCCACGGACCGGCGGATCGGCGAACGGCGCTCTCGGCACATTGCGGTCTCTACTGATCGCCGGCGAGGCCTTGACCGCCGGGGCCACCTCTCCCGCAGGGAAACCGCCGAAGGCCATCTCAGGAACGCAATTCAGATCATCGCCGGGCTTGCCCATGACGATCGCCCGCTGAGCCACGAGGCCAAGAAGCTCGTGGACGACCTGTTGCGGCGGCTCCACCTGGCGCTCGCGGAAACCAAGTTGCTGGCATCCAGTCGGGCCGAACTGGGGCACCTGCTGCGCCAAGCCATTCCCCGTCCTCCAGGGCGCAGCCAGGCCGACTGAGAGGACCCGCCGAGAGACTCAGCCAGTAGTTCAGCTTCACGAGGAATACGTTCACCGGCTCGCCGTCGAATACCTGCTGGCGGTCAGCGCGGAGACGCTCGGTCCTGGGCGATCTCGCCGATCGCGTCAACCACGGCGTCAATCTCTTCCCGCGTATTGTAGTAGTGCGGCGAGATCCGCACCGCCGAGGCTGCTCGCTTCTCGTCCATGTCAATGACCGCGTATCCCCGGAGAGCGGCGCTGGTGTTGATGCCCCGGGCCCGAAGCCGTGTCACCACCGCGCGCGCATCCATACCGGCCACCTCGGCGGTCGCGATGGCACCGAGCTGCCTGCCGCGATCCAGCACGCGTACGCCGGCGAGGCGCGCCAATCCCTGGCGCGCGTACGCTGCCAGGGCGCCGGCCAGATCGCCCGCTCGTTCGACCCCCACCTCCAGCGCGTAGCGGGCGGCCGCGCCCAGGCCGAGGTGCAGGGCATAGGCGAATTCCCAGTTCTCGAACCGCTGTGCCCCATCCACCAGCGTGTACTCGTCGGCGGCGGTCCAGTCAGCCCCCCGCATGTCCACCAGCAAAGGCTGCGCGCCGCGCTGGAGCCGATCGTCCGACACATAGAGGAATCCCACGCCCCGCGGCCCGCGCAGGAATTTCCTGCCCGTCGCGGACAGGAAGTCGCACCTGATACGCCGCACGTCCACGGGAAGCTGGCCCACCGACTGGCAGGCATCCACCAGATACGGGACGCCGGCAGCCGCGCAGATCTCCCCCACGCTCTCCACGTCCTGCACCAGTCCGGAGTTGGTCGGCACGTGCGTGATCGCGACCAGCGTCGGGCGCCGGCGGGCCAGGAAGGTTCTGACCGAATCGGGATCAACCCCGCCCTCCGGCAAATCGTTCACCCGATGGATCTCGATCCGCAGTCGCCGGGCGAGCGACAGATACATGATCTGATTGGACACGTAGTCGTTGCGGCTGGTGAGGATCACGTCGCCCGGCCGGAAGTCGAAGCTCGAGAGCGCCAGCGCAAAGGCCGCCGTGGCGTTCTCCACCACGGCCACGTTCCGCGGCTGAGCCCCGATCAGTTCCGCCACGCTCGCGTAGGTCCGGGCGATCGCCGAGGCCCGTTGATCCGCCGCCTCGTAACCGCCGACCTCCGCCTCCAGTCGCAGATGTCCCAGGACGGCGTCCAGCACGGGCTGGGGCATGAACGCGGCACCCGCGTTGTTGAGATGAATCCGACGCTGGCAGCCGGGGGTCTCGCTCCGCCAGCGCCGCACCTCCTCGGCGGTCGTCATCTCGGCAGGTAGCGCTTGGGAAACTTGGCGATCACCGTGTAGTTCGGGTCCACGATGTTGGCCACGCTCGACTCGGCGAGCTGCGACAGCAGGGCGTACGCATCCCACTTGCCGAACCCGTATTCCTCGAGCCACTCGATCAGCTCGACGTGCGCCAGGCGGAACGCATCAATCAGGGGCCGGGCGCTCCCCGCCACCATGATGTAGTCGGCGTCCTCCAGCCGCGGCCAGTCAATCCGCTTCCCCCTGATGAGATCGAACTGGAGCATCACGTCCATGGAGGTCTCGAGACCGGTGCCCGCCACCTCGCCTTCGCCCTGCCTCGCATGGCCGTCACCGAAATAGAAGTACGCCCCGTCGTGGAAGATCGGGAGATAGACGGTGGTCCCCTCGCGCACCTCCTGCGCGTCCATGTTGCCGCCGAAGTCGCCGGGCCAGAGTCCGGCGAACGCCTCCGCGCCCCGCGGTGCCACCGCCACACGGCCGAGCATCGGCCTCAGCTCGATCTCGATGGTGCGCATCCGACTGTCCGGCAGTTCCGTGCGGCCGGTCATGCGCTCGCGATCCAACCGCCAGATGTAGCGCCGCGGCGGAACAGGATCGTTGAGAAGCCGCACGCGGCTGTCGGTGGCCAGACCTCCAAAGTCCGAATAGATCTGCGACGCGGCAATCGTGTGATTCGGCCGAACGCGCAGGATCTTCACCACCAGCACGTCGTTCGTCGTCGCCCCCTCGACGTAGAACGGCCCCACCTCCCCCGGAAACGCCCCGCCCGCCTCCGTGTAGTACGGACCGAACATGGTCCGGGAGACCAAGACGGTTCCCGGCCGGATGCGGAGCACCGGCTCGCGCACGGCGAACGTGGGATGGCCTGCGGTGGGCTCGAAGCGAACCGTGTCCTGAGCCGACGCGGCGGGCGTTCCGGCGACGAGCATCAGGAGTACACCGAAGCGAGCGGACATGAGGGACTCCCCGTCGGGCGCGCGCCAACGATGCGCAACCCGGCTGCTTTGTTCAAGCGTGCCGCGGCCGCTATTATTGGGCCGTGCCGTCCGTCGGCGAGGTTCGCGCCCTACTGGAGGCGTTCGCGCCGGATGCGGACCCGCGCTCCCAGCGGAGCGTGGCCCTGGTGCGAGAGCTGCTCGATCGCGTTCCGGATCCGTTCGCCAGAACCGCCTACGCGCCGGGACATCTCACCGCCAGCGGCGTGGTGCTCTCGCCCGATCGAGACCGGGTCCTGCTGGTGTATCACCGGCGGCTCGATCGGTGGCTCCAACCCGGCGGGCATATAGAGCCCGATGACCCGACCATCGCGGCGGCGGCTCGCCGAGAGGTGCTGGAAGAAACCGGCGTCACCGCGTTCCCCGAGGTCGGCGCTCGGCTCGTGGGCGTGGACGTCCACGGCATCCCAGCGGGGAAAGGCGAGCCCCCGCACCGGCATCACGACCTGGCTGTGGCTTTCGAGGCGCGGGAGACCGCGTTGCGTGCCCACCAGGAAATCCGTGACGCCTTGTGGTGTCCGGTGGACCAGCTGGATCGGTACGCCGTGGACCAGGCGCTGCGAGCCGGCGTGGCGCGAGCGCTGAGATTGGCCGCCATCGGAGGGGTCCTCGGCTGAGACGGCGGGTCACGGCTCCGGCTCCACCGGTGCCGTCTCCGCATACACCCGACTCTGACAGGGAGCCATATATGCTCATCACCACGACGCCCACCATTGATGGCGCCGAGATCTCCGAGTACTACGGCATTGTCACGGGCGAGGCCATCCTCGGGGCGAACATCTTCAAGGACCTGTTCGCGGGAATCCGCGACATTGTGGGCGGTCGTTCGGCCGCCTATGAGAAAGAACTCCAGGAGGCCCGATCGCTGGCCCTGGAAGAGATGACCGCCGAAGCGGAATCACTCGGCGCGGATGCGATCGTGGGCGTGGACCTCGACTACGAGACCATTTCGGTAGGCCGCGGCGGCAACATGCTCATGGTCACGGCGAGCGGGACGGCGGTGCGGGTCGCCTGGTAACCACCGCGGTCGCGGCGCCGGAGCGGCCGGGGGCGACACCGGAGACCGGCGAACCGCGTGACGGCCCGCCCCGTCCCCCCTCAATAGACCACGCTCCTCCCCACGCTCACGGTCCACCGCTTCGCGCCGACGCCGTCGCCGAACTTGTAGGCCAAGTCAATCCGGCCAACGTTGGTTCCCGTGGCGCGCGTGGCCCCGATCCGGAGCCCGATGCCCGCGTCGCCGCCGAACCGTTCGACCTGGTCGCCGTACCAGGCTCCACCGTAGTCCACGAACGCGGCGAACCCCAGGCCGAACAGGTTCGCCACCTCGTCCACCGCGAACCACCGGTGCTCCAGCGTGCCCCACGCGCCCCGCGTCCCGGTGAACGCGTGGGAGCGAAACGCTCTCGGGCCAACCCCATGCCCCAGGTCAATCTCGCTCCCGGGCGGCAGCCCGCGGCGGACTTCGGCCTGCACCTGGAGCACCGTGGCGTGGCGCTCGACGGCCAGCGCCGCGACGGTGAGCGAGCCGCGCACCCGCGAGGAATCCACCCCGTCGGACCTGAGCAGCGCGTTCGCCTCGGCCCGAACCCGCAAGAAGCTCCGTCCTATGGCGACGCCGCCCTGCGCCTCGATGGTCGGCCCGACGCCGAAGCCGTCATACCCCCAGCCACCGGGCGCCAGCCACACGCCCGCCCGAACCCGCGTGCTCAGGTCCACGTCCTCCTCCCGCGCGAACCCGTTGTAGTGGGTCACGACCGCGAAGCGCGCGTCGAGCCAGTCGAGGCCGACTCCCAGCGCGCCGCTCAGGGAATCGGGCACGAGGGAGTCGGGCGTGACGAGCACGCTGTCCCGGTAGGCGACGTATGCCTCGCGCTTGAGCTGCGCGGCGAGCGACACGCGGAGGTACCCGTCCGTGGTCGCCCTCGGCGCAACGGCTCCCTGGAGGCGGTGGAGCGAGACCCGGCGCTGGACCGCGCCCGCCGAATCGCCGTCGCGGAACTGGAGCACACGCAGCCGGCCGATCTCGCCCAGCAGCTCGATCGCCCGTCGGTCCGCCAGCGCGCGGAACGGCACGCCCGCCACCCACGAGCCGACGTTCCCGTCTTCGCGCTTGTCGTAGGCCGCGTCAAGCCGCCCTCTCGTCCCGAGCAGCCGATTGGCGAGCCCCCGGAAGCGGACCGCGTTGCGGTCAGGATCGCGGCGATACACCGCGCCCACCACGTTGGCCGTACCCAGGAAGTTCGTCTCGATCAAGCCGGCCGACCAGGTGAACTCTCCGCCGGTGGATTGCCCGTTCAATTGGAGCTGGGTGCTCCATCCGTCGCGCGTCTCCACCACCGCCGCCAGGCGCCCGTTCACGCGGGACGTATCAATCGAAACGTCGCGGAAGATTCGGAGGCCGCGCAGGTTGCGAGCGGATTCGGCCATCAATGCCGTGTCATAGGGCTGCCCGGCCCGAAACAACAGCTCCCGCCGCACCACCGCCGGCCGAGTGCGAAACCTGAGTCCGTTGGCCAGGCGGAAGAGCACGTTCCCAGCCGCCTCGGCGTCATCGAACAGGTCGTGCGTGCGGATGATGACGGTGTCCACCAGCGTGGCGGGACCCTGGGCGGCGAGGGGCGCCGCCAGGCCAGGGAAGGTGACAGCGCAACAGACCAGGCGACACCGCCGGGCCGCGGCACGCCACAGCGTCCGCCAGCCCGCGCGCCCGAGGGTCCCTAGTACTCGCCGAGGTACCGCTCGATCTCCCACGGGCTCACCATGGCCGAATACTCCTGCCACTCGTGCCGCTTGGCTTCCAGCAGCCGGCGGTAGATGTGATCGCCCAACGCGTCGCGAATGACCGCGTCCTTCTCCAGACAATCGAGCGCTTCGTGGAGGTCGCGCGGCAACTCATCAATGCGATAGCGCCGGCGCTCCCGGAAACTCATTGTGAAGATGTTCTTGTTGACCGGATCGGGCGGCACGAGAGCGTGCTCCACGCCGTCGAGACCGGCGGCGAGCTGTACGGCGAGCGCGAGATAGGGATTGGCCGACGGATCCGGCATGCGAAGCTCGCACCGTGTCCCCTGCCCCCGCCGCGCGGGGATGCGCACCAGGGGAGAGCGATTCCGCATGCTCCAGGCCACGTTCACCGGAGCCTCGTAGCCGGGGACCAGTCGCTTGTAACTGTTGATCAGCGGATTGGTGACGGCGGCGAAGCCACGCGCGTGCCGGAGCAGGCCCGCGATATACCCCAACCCGGTCTTGGAGATCTCCCACCGGGCCTTGGGATCCCAGAACGCATTCTTCCCGTCCTTGAACAGCGATTGGTGCGTGTGCATCCCCGAGCCGTTCTGCCCCTGAATCGGCTTGGGCATGAACGTGGCAAGGAATCCGTGCCGGTGTGCCACGTAGCGCACGATGAACCGGAAGGTCGCGATATTGTCGGCCGTCGTCAGCGCTTCAGTGTAGCGGAAGTCCACCTCGTGCTGCCCGGGAGCCACTTCGTGGTGGCCGGCCTCGACCTCGAAGCCCATGTGCTCCAGGTCTTCGATAATGAGCCGGCGGATGACTTCCGCCTGATCCACGGGGGTGAGATCGAAGTATCCCCCGCGGTCATGCGTCTGCAGCGATGGGCGGCCCTGGGCGTCGAGCCGGAAAATGAAGAATTCCGCCTCGCAACCCGCCATCATCTCGAACCCCATCGCCCGCGCCCGTTCGATCTGGCGCTTCAACGTCAGGCGCGGACACCCGGCGAACGGCGTCCCGTCCGGGTTGTAGATGTCGCAGATCAGCCGCCCCACGCGCCCGCCCTCGTCCGTGTAGGGGAAGATGCGAAAGGTGTCGAGGTCGGGCTTCAGAACCATGTCGCTCTCCTCGACTCGCGCGAATCCCTCGATCGAGGAGCCGTCGAACGTGATGTCTCCGGAGAGCGCCTTGTCGAACTGGCTCTCGGGCACTTCGACGTTCTTGTTGACGCCGGTGATGTCGGTGAATTGCAGCCGGACGAAATCCACACCGAAACGCTTGGCGAGCGCCAGAATATCGCTCTTGGTCGCCCCGCGGGTGTCCGGGACCTGACCCGTAATCGGAGGTTTGGCGCCGGACGGACCCGGCGCACGAGGCTCTCGTGGCACAACGCGCTCCTTTGGTGCGGCTCGAATAGCGTGCCGCCGTGGCCGGCCCCTCGGGAGCCGGGACGGAGCGGCATCCCGAAGGTAGGCGGGATCAGGGCGAACGGTACTGCGGAAGCCGGAAGCTCGGCGAGAGAGAGGGGACCGGGATCAACCGGCGAGCGAGTCCAGCAAGTTCCATAGTTCCTGGGCGGAGAACTCGGCAAACCGCTCTTGCAGGTCCTTCTCCGACCATTCCAGGAAGATCCAGCCGGAGAGTCGATGGGTGTTGCCCGCTACGAAGTGGATCCGGCCGCGCATCGCGCCAACGGCCGTGTCCTTCACGCTTTCGAGCAGCACATCCCAGCGATGCTCGCCCCGGACCAGTTCACCCATCAGACGCGGGCGGATCTCGCTGAGCGGTGGCTCAAACCGCGTTTGCTTCGGACCCCCGGACCCGTCCGGCGCCATGGGGGCTACAGTAACGCCCGCCCCTACGCCACGCCACACCCGCAAGCGAAAGGGGTGGCCGCCTGGTGCCTCACCCCTTACGCTTCTGTCGTCGCGCTTCCATACCCTCACGCGCCACGATGCCGACCTCGATGTCCTGCCCCAGCTGCGGCCGACCCGCCTCCGGCAAGTTCTGCGCGGAGTGCGGCGCTTCACTGACCGGAGCGGTGTGCGGCTCCTGCGGAGTGCCGCTCACGCCGGGCGGGCGGTTCTGTCATCTGTGCGGGGCGGCGCACGGCGCGCGGGCTCGCTCGAGCGTCCCCACCAGCGTCGTCGCGTGGGTGATCGGGGCCACCGCCGTGGCCGTACTGGTCGTCTGGCTGGTGGGGAGAAACGCCGGCTCGCCGGCGGCGGAGCTGCCCTCGGCCGCCGCGGCCGGCCCGTCGCCAGGCGCCGGGGGGCCAACGGACATCAGCAGCCTCACGCCGCGCGAGCGTGCGGATCGGCTGTTCAACCGCGTCATGACAGCGGCGTCACAGGGCGACACCAGTCAGGTCCGGTTCTTCGCGCCCATGGCCGTCCAGGCGTACGGCATGATCGGGATGCTCGACGCGGACGCGCGGTATCACCTCGGCCTCCTGGAGGCGGAGTCTGGGAACCTCTCGGCGACGGTGGCGCAGGCCGACACGCTCGAGCGGGAGAACCCGGGCCACCTGTTCGCCATCCTGCTCCGCGGGGAGGCCGCCGAGCGAAGCGGCGACGGTCCCGCGCTGGCCCGCTGGCACCGGCGCTTCCTGGACGCTTACGAAGCCCAGATGCAGACCGGCAGGCAGGAGTACCGGGATCATCAGGACGCGCTCAATGTATTCCGCGATGCCGCCCTCACGAGCCGCGGGGCCGGTCGCTAGTGCCGACCCTCACCCTGGCCCACAGTCCCGACGCCGATGACGCGTTCATGTTCTTCGCCCTGGCGGAGCGCCGCATTGACACCGGCGACCGGCGATACGTCCACGAACTGGCGGACATCGAGACGCTGAACCAGCGCGCCCTGCGAGGCGAACTCGACGTCACCGCGGTCTCGTTCCACGCCTATGCGTATCTCGCAGATCAATACCTCCTCCTGCCCAGCGGCGGGTCGGTGGGCGACCGCTACGGCCCGAGGCTGGTTTCTCAGCGCCCCCGACCGCAGGATCCTCGAGCCGCCCTGCGCGGCCGGCGCATCGCGATCCCCGGGCGGCTCACGACGGCCGCGCTGGTGCTGCGGTTGTATCAGCCCGACTTCGAGCCGGTCCTGGCCCCGTTCGATCGCATCGAGGAAGGGGTGCTGGCGGGCGACGCGGATGCCGGTCTCTTGATCCATGAGGGACAGCTCACGTATGCCGCCCGTGGGCTCCATCTCTGGGACGATCTGGGCGAATGGTGGCATGGCGAAACCGGTCTGCCGCTGCCGCTCGGCGGCAATGTGGTGAAGCGCAGCCTGGGCGATGGGGTCGTGCGCGGGGTTGCAGCGGACCTGCGGGCCAGCATCGCCTACGGCCTGTCCCACCGCGAGGAAGCGCTGCGATACGCGCTGCGATACGCGCGCGGGTTGGATACGCCGCAGGCCGACGAGTTTGTCGGAATGTACGTGAACCACTTCACGCTGGACTACGGAGCGCGCGGCCGAACCGCCGTCCGGACCTTGTTGCAGCGGGCGTTCCGCGCCGGCATCGTCCCGGCCGACGTGACCCCCGCGTTCGTCGAGCCGCGACCGCCCAACGATGCGTTGCGCGAGGCAACCGCGCGGTTAAGTTAGCTTCGACCTTCCTCCGGCACCGGACGGTCGCGAGACATCAACGGTGACGACGCCCGAAGCCCCTTCGCCGCCCCGCATCCTCGTGGTTGACGACGAGGAGCAAATCCGCACGGCCATCGCGAAGTTTCTCGCCAAGCGGGGGTACGACGTGGCCACCGCGCCCAACGGCTGGGAAGCCCTCAAGCGATTGCGCGACGGCGGCGGCGTCACGCTGATGCTGCTCGACGTCCGCATGCCGGGCATCAGCGGAATGGACGTGGTGCCCGAGGCCCTCGAGGTGGACCCGGACCTGGCGATCGTCATGCTCTCCGGCGCCACCGACGCCGCGAGCGCCACCATTTGCATGCAGCGGGGGGCGTTCGATTACCTCACCAAGCCCATCGAGCTCGACGATCTGGCGCGGGCCATCGAGCGGGCGCTCAAGCGGCGCGACACGCTCATCCAGAGCCGCGGGTTGTCGCAATGGTTGCAGGAGGAAGTGGCCAAGCGAACGCAGGAGTTGGAGCAGGAGCGTCTCAAACAACAGGCGTTGAGCGTCGCGACGCTGGAGGCGTTGATCGCCGCGCTCGAGGCCAAGGACCCGTACTTGAGCGGGCACTCGGCGCGCGTGGCGGCGCTCTCGGCGACCATCGCCAATCACCTTGGCCTGCCGGATGACGACGTGGATCAGGTGCGCACGGCCGGCCGGCTGCACGACCTGGGGAAAATCGGGATTCGGGAGTCGGTGCTGAACAAGCAGGGACCGCTCACCCCGGAGGAGTACGAGCACGTGAAGGCGCACGTCGTGATCGGCTGGCAGATTCTCCAGCCCTTGCGACATCTCGGGCCGGTGGTGAGCTATGTGCGCGGGCACCACGAGCATTACGACGGCTCCGGCTACCCCGACGGCCTCCAGGGCGAGGCTATTCCCCTGGGCGCCCGGATCATTTGCGCCGCGGAGATCTACGACGCCCTCACGACGGCGCGACCCTATCAGCCCATGCTGTCGCCCGAGGACGCCACCGACCGGATGCGCGCGCTCGCCGGGAAGATCGTGGATCCGGCCGTCATGGACGCGCTGGCCACGGCGGTGAAGCGACGACAAACGCTCGTGTTCCTGGACGAGGATATCCCTCGGGACGCATAGTGCTGGCGTGACAGCCCGTCGCCTTCTTTCGGCATCCCGGGTTGCCCGTCGTCCCCTGCCCGCTCTGGGGCTCGTCCTGCTTGCCGCCTGCACCCCCTCCGCTCGATGGATCGCCGTGGCGGTTCCCGATGGTGTCCGGTGGTTCGACGGCGACTTGCGTCCCATTGGCCGCGCCCGGCTCCCCGCTTCTCCCGCCCAGCTGCTCTTCGCCGCGGACGGCGCGAGCCTCTACGCCGGTGTCTCGCCGACCGCGGGTTCGACCGTGCTGGTCCGATTCGGTCGGAACTCGGGGGCGGCTGTGGTGGGGGAACGGGCGCTGTTCGGCGCCGTGCGGCGTCTGGTGGCCACACCGGACGGTAAGACGCTGCTCCTCGCGCTCGGCGGCGGCGTAGGGCTCGGGATCGCGGCCGCGGGAACGCTCGACACCGAGCGGCCGCTGGCGGGATGTGACGCGCAAGATGTCGTTCTCGCCGCAGGGGGCGAGCGAGCGTACGTCCTCTGCGCCGATGACCTCATCGCCGAAGTGGATCCGGCGCTCCGCTTGGTGGTGAAAAACGCCCGGCTTTCACCAGGCTCGGGTCGGTGCGGGGCAAGCGCGGGAGCGCTGTCGGTCAACGGCACAGTGCTGTTCGTCGCCTGCTCGGCGTCAGCCCGGCTGCTCTATCTGGACCGCGTGACTCTGGCGCCGCTCGATTCCGTCGCTGTGGGAGCAGGCGCCGGGCGCCTGGCGCTCTCGGCGGACGGCCGCCACGGTCTCCTGGCCAGTCGCGGCGCCGGAACGGTCGAAATCGTGGATCTGCGAGCGCGAGTCGTGCGACACCGGCTTCACCTCCCGGAGGCCACGGACATTGCGGTCGCCGCCGATGGCCGCGCGTTTGTGGTCGGGGCGGAGCGACTGTGGGAGGTGGACGTCGGGGCCGGGCGGTCGGTGCGCGAGGTCGCCCTCGACGCGCCGGCCGCGGCCGTCGCTGTGTGGCCGGGCCCCAGGGAGCCGCGAATGCGCTGGGATTACGGGACGCCGAGTGCGGAGGTCACCGCCAGCGCTTCAGCCTCCCGAGCCGAGACGTCGTAATCGAGTCCACGGCCCTTCCGCGGCGGAGGATCAGCTTGGTATTGGCGGCACCCAGGGCTGCGCCGTTGGGGTAGAACGCGATTTCGTCCCGTGAAACCGTGAGCCGCACGCCGTGCGCGCCGGGACCCGGGCGCGCCAAGAACGTCGAATCCGCCAGGCCGGAAAGGTTCGCGATCAGCGAGTCTTCGCGGAACACGATCCTGACCGGCCGAGCGCGTTGAATGGCGCCGAATCGCGCGGTCTGATAAAACGACATCAGCTCGATGCCCGCTCGCTCCACCGCCATGCGGTCCCACACGGCGCCGATCCGCGGAAGCGCGAGGGCCGACAGCGCGCCGGTGATAGTGAGCGCGATGAGCAGCTCGATGAGCGTCACTCCCCGTTTCACCCGCCGAGAATAGCACCGGTGGGGACCTCGGCCGTGGCCGATTTCTTGCGGTCCATCATCACAAAAACGCAGCCCGGGCCCCGGGGCCGGGAGACGGCTCTTGCTTGACCTCCCGGGGGTCGGCATACTTGCCCTGAGGACGATCAGACCGAGGTGGACCCCGTGACTCTCGCTTCCGCATTGCCGTCGGACGATGTCGGTACCGTGTTCCCGTCGCTTCACGAGCCGTTCCTCCAGCGGGCCAGCGACCCGGAGCTGGCGGGAGACAGTCGGGAAGCGCTGGGAGCGTTTCTCACGTTGCGATTCGCCGACCGCGCCGCTGAGCGCACCGAGGGGGGTGAAGACGCGCTGGTGTATCAGGCGCGAGCGACGAAGGAGTACCTGGACGACCTGATGCCGTCCGAAGAGCGCACGCATCTCAACGAGATTGTCCGCGTCGCTGGGGCCGTGGGGCGGGGGAAGGCCACCCACCTGCTTTGCCCGCCGCTCCTGGCATATGCCTACTGGCTGGAGCAGGCGTTGCGACTGGAGGAGGCACTGGACGTGGTGGAAACGGCGCAGCGGATCAGAGATTTGTTGCCCGAGGAGGTCGTGAATTCGTTGCTACAGCGGGCCCGTATCCAGCGGCTGCTGGGCCGGCTCGAGGAGGCCCGCGGTTCGTATGCTGCGGCTCGAGGCCAGGCCGAGGAGCTGGGGGATCGGCACACAGTGTTGCTGAGCCGGATCGGCGATGCCATCGTGGCGCGCCAGCTCGGCAACCTGCCGGCGTCGGAAGCGGCGCTCCGGGACGTATTGAATGACGCGGAGGCATGGGGTGATCGCGACGCGGCGGCACGCGCGCATCATGATCTGGGTGTGGCGCTCTCGTACGAGGATCGGCCCGCCGAGGCGATTCCGCACCTGCACGCGGCGTTTGAACGCTATGAGC
>CAZVKD010000058.1:0-12609 GCA_964627675.1 uncultured Gemmatimonadaceae bacterium | reverse complement strand
GATTCAAAGGTTAGCGGACCAGGCGTTTCAAGGAAGGCGAGTTCAAGCCAGCGCTTGCAGGCGGTCCAACAGTACGCCCGCGGTGGCGACCCGATCTTCAGGACGCTTGGCCAGCAACTGCGTGACCAACTCGTCCAGCGCCCGAGGGACGCCGTCCACCAGCGAGCCAAGCCGCGGTGGATCCTCCGACAGCACCTTGGCGAACAGCGCCATCACGGTCGGTGCGTCGAGCGGCAGCTGGCCCGCCAGCGCCTCGAAGAGCACCACCCCGGCGGAGTACAGATCGGAGCGGGCGTCCACCTCTTCGCCGGTAAGTTGTTCGGGGCTCATGTAGGCCGGCGTTCCCACGATGAGCCCCGCCTGGGTGTGTCGAGCCGTGCTCTGCGCCAACCGCGCCACGCCGAAGTCCATGACCTTGAGCACGCCTGCGCCGTCGAGCAACAGGTTGTGCGGTTTGATATCGCGGTGGATCACGCCGGTCTCGTGCGCCACCTTGAGGGACTCGGCGAGTTGCGTGCCGATCGCCAGCGCGGACTCGACGCCGAGTTTGCCGCGCGAGTCAATCAGCTGGCGGACGGTCAAACCCTCGACGTACTCCATGGTGATGTACCACAGGCCGCCGGCCTCGCCGAAGTCATGCGTTCGCACGACGTTGCGGTGCGTAATCCGGCGCGTCAGCCTGATCTCGTCCTTGAAACGCTCCCGGGCGCCCTCGTCGGCCACCAGGTCGGATCGCAGGGTCTTGATCGCGACGACGTCGTTCAGTTCGGTATCCAGGGCCTTGTAGACCGTCCCCATCCCCCCTCGCCCCAAGACGGACGCCACCACGTAGCGTCCTGCGAAGGTCTGCCCTTCGCCCAGGTGCTCGCTCTCCCACTCCGTCACGAACTCGTGGGTCCGTCGGGCGACCCCGATATCGCTGCGCAGCTCGTCCAGGCGGCCCCGCAGCCGCGCTTCGCGTTCGCCGACCCCCGTAGCCATGCGGTCCATTACGCGGGCCAGCCGGCCGAGCGCGTCGGCACGCTGAGCCACCTCGCCCAGCTGCCCGGCCTGGTAGGCGCCGGCCTCGACCGCGGTGGCAGCCGCCGTCACGACACTCAGGGCCCGCACCAAATCGCGCTCCTGGTCGCGAAACCGCTTCTCGGCGAGCGAAGCCGCCAGGCGGGCTCGCAGAATGACGGGTTCGAAGGGCTTGGGCAGGTAATCCAGCGCACCGGCCTCGATGCAGCGGGCGATGGCCCCCAGATCATCCAGGGCCGAGATCATGATGACCGGGATATCCCGCACAGCCGGGTCCGCCTTCACCCGCTGGAGCACCGTCAGGCCGTCGAGATCAGGCATCATGACGTCGAGCAGCACGACGTCCACCGCTTCCCGCCCCATGGCGCGCAGTGCCTCCTGGCCGCCCGAGGCCGCCAGCACGGCGTACCCCTCCCGCTGGAGCCGGCGCGTGAGGACGTCCCGATTGCCCGCGTCGTCATCCACCACGAGCACCCGGGCCCGGGTCCCGCCGGGGGTGGGGTCCGGCGCCTCCGGCGACGCCGCGGCGCTGGTGGAGGACTTGGGCACCAGACGGCCAGTAGCCTCCTCGATCTTGCGGAGGTCGTCGAGGAAGGTCGGCGTGGGCGCCCCGCCCGCGGCGAGCAGGGTGCGAACGACGTGGAGGATGCGGCGCTGGGGATCCTCCAGCTTCTGATACAGCGCCGCGACCTCGGCCGGCTCCACGCTGTCCCGCGTGGGGGCCAGCACGAGCGAGATCAGGCGCAACGCGTCCCGCGCGGCGTCCAGCGTGCGGCCCAGAGCGGCCCGATGCTCGGCGTGCTCCGGTCCCTCGAGATCCTCGATCAACATCTCGGCGTAGCCCACGATGTGGTTGACCGGCGTGCGGAGGTCGTGGCGCAACGCGGCGACGGGGTTGGACCCGGGTGTGGTGTGGCTCACGCGGCGTCGCTCCCCAGCAGGGCCGCCATCTTGCCCAGCAGGCGATCCAGCTCGATCGGCTTGGTGTCGTAATCGTTGCAACCGGCCTCGAGCGCCTTCTCGCGATCGCCGGCCATGGCGTGCGCGGTCAACGCGATGATGGGAACGTCCCGCGTCTCCGGCGCGGCGCGCAGCTGGCGCGTGGCCTCCCAGCCGTCGATCTCGGGAAGGCTCATATCCATGAGAATCAGGTCGTAGCGCCCCGCGCGCCCCATCTCCACGCCGGCGCGGCCGTCAACCGCGATCGTGACCTCGTGACCCTTGCGGGTCAGGCGCCTCGACAACATGTCGCGGTTCATCTCGTTGTCCTCGACCAGCAGGATCCTCGCCATCAGGGAGCCTCCACGCGCACCAGGGAGTTCACGTGGCGGTGGCCGGGGTCGGCGCGAGCTCCGGCAGCCGGACCGTGAAGGTGGACCCAGCGCCCGGCTCGCTCGCTACCCGAATGTCTCCTCCCATGAGGCGACACAGCCGGCGCGAGATGGCCAGGCCCAACCCGGTGCCGCCGTACTTGGCCGCGATGGACGCGTCGGCCTGCACGAAGGCCTCGAACAGGCGGGCCACCTGCTCGGGCGTCATGCCCAGCCCGGTGTCCCGGACGGCGAACACCACCCACCGATCGTCGGCTGGGCCCGTCTCCCGGGCCACGTCCAGCGCAATGGTGCCGCGCTCGGTGAACTTGGCGGCGTTGGATAACAGGTTGAACAGCACTTGCCGCAACCGCATCTCGTCGGAGTGCATGGTCGCCATGTCGGCCGGGCAGTGTACCTCCAGCCTGTTTGCCCGGCGCGCCACCAGCGGCTCGACGATCTCGCGCACCTCGTCTACGACGCGCCGGACCGGGAACGAGGCCAGCGCCAGCTCGATCTTCCCCGCCTCGATCTTCGACAAGTCGAGCACGTCGTTGATGAGCCGCAGCAGATGGCGTCCCGCGGTGCCGATCCGCTCGAGATCCGGTCCGAATTCGGGCACGCCGCGCTCGGCCGTCTCCTCCTGGAGCAGCTCGGCGTAGCCCAGGATGGCGTTCAGTGGCGTACGCAGCTCGTGGCTCATGTTGGCGAGGAACTGACTCTTGGCCCGACTCGCCGCCTCCGCGTCCTGACGCGCTCGGAGCAGCTCGGTCACGTCGTGATAGAGGCCCATCAGCCCAACGCGCTGTCCGTCTACGACCACCGGCACGGCCAACACCTCCACGTCCACCAGCGTCCCGTCCTTGCGCCGCCGCCGCCCCATGCCGGATACGGGTCGGTTGAGGGCCTCTTCGGTGTAGCGCACCGCCTCGCGGCGGGTCGCCTCCGTGGTGATCAGCTCATCCAGCTCTCGGCCCAGGGCCTCCTCCCGGTCGTAGCCGAACAGGCGCTCGAAGGCCGGGTTGCAGTCGGTGATCGCCTTGGCGGCATCCAGGGTGACGATGGCCACGGGGCTGTTGTGCACCAGTTCGGAGAAGTACTGCTTCTGGCGCTGGGCGTCGGCGTAGAGGCGTGCGTTCTCGATGGCGATGGCCACTTGGGGTGCGAAGAGATTCAAAAGCCGCAGATCCTCGGCGCCGAAGACCCGCGCGGGATCCGAATGCACCGTGGCGATGGCGCCCACCAGCCGCCGGCCGATGAGCAGGGGCGCGGCCATCACCGAGTGGACCACCACGTTTGCATACTTTGCGGACTGGCCCAGCCACTCGTGGTAAGACGGGATGATGATCGGCTGGTGCGTGGCGGCCACGTGACCCATGGCCCCCTCGCCGATGCCGAGCCGCGTGCCGGTGGAATCCTTGCCGATGTTGGCGCTGGCGAGCACGACCAGTTCCTGGGAGCCCTCGTCGAAGATGGCCACCTCGCCGCCGGTCACGCCCAGCAGCCCCACGGCCCGCTCGAGGACCGCCTGGAGCACACGGTTGAGTTCCAGGTCCGACGCGAGGGCGGCCATGCAATCCAGCAGGGCCGCATGTTCGTCGGCGCGCCGCCGCTCCTGGGTGAGCAGTCGGACGCGCGCGAGCGCGATGCCCGCCTGGTCCGCCGCCGCGCCCAGGATCTCCAGGTCCTGCTCGTCGAAAGCGTCGGGCTCGCTGCTTTCGACGACCAGCACGCCGATCGTCTCCCCATCCACCTTGAGCGGCACGTCCACCTCGGACCCGCTGGCCAGGCTCGCGACGTAGCTCGCTTCGCGCGTGACGTTCGGCGTGTAATGCACCCGGCCGTCGGCGATGGCGCGGGCGCTCAGCCCGGCGCCTGGTGCGACTCGGTATCCGACGGGGATCTGGGCCCAGCCCACGGAGGCCTGCATGACCCGCTCTCCGGTGGCGGGATCGAGCAGGAAGAGGCCAAGGAAGTTGTACCCCAAAGCCTCGTCGTGCAGTCCCTGCACCACCGCGTCGAAGATGGCGGGCTCATCGTGCGCGCCGGCGATGCCGGTGGACAGGCGCAGCAGGGCCGCCTGGCGGCGGGCCAGGTGGCGGAACCGGACGCCCGGGGGCCTGTGGGGTCTGCGAGCTTTGGGCATCGGGTCCGAGAACGGGGTACACCAGGTAGTTACGGGCCGCGAGGGGGAAGCGGAAGGCCCGGCGATCTGGCCACCTCGCCACGGCCGCTGTACCGGACCCGGGCGAGCGTCCGCGCCGGTGTTAGGAAGCGGGAGCCTCCTGGTGCTCCTCGAGGTGATGCTTGATGGACTTCCCTTCCACCAGGAACACCACGTTCTCCGCGATGTTGGTGGCGAGATCGGCCACGCGCTCGAGGTTGCGGCCCACGAGGAACAGCTGCATGGCCGCGCCGATCACGTGGGCATCCTCAGCCATGTGGGTGATGAGAATGCGGAACAGGGACTGATTCAGGCGGTCCACCTCGTCGTCCCGGGCGCACACGGCGCGGCCCGCCTTGCTGTCGCCCCGCACGAAGGCTTCGAGCGAGGCCGCCAGCATCTCGCGTGACAGCCGCGCCATCTCCAGCAACTCCGGCTCCGGCGCGATGGTCCGGTAGGCGAGCAGCCGTTTGGCCGCCTGCGCGATGTTGACCGCATGGTCGCCTACGCGCTCCAAGTCGTCCGCGCTCTTCAACGCTGTGAGCAAGAGGCGCAGGTCTCCGGCCATGGGCTGCTGCAACGCCAAGAGGTGGGTCACGGTGTCTTCGATCTCGATCTCCAACGCGTCAATGGCGTGGTCGTCCCGGATCACTCGATCGGCCGCTTCCTGGTCGCGATCCAGCAGGGCGCGGACCGAGCGGGCGAGCTGGTCCTCGGCGCGGCTCGACATGTCGAGGAGCCGCTGCTTGAGGCGCGCCAGTTCGTCGTGGAAGTGCCGCTTGGGTTCCGGGCTCACCCGAACCGCCCCGTCACGTAGGCCTCGGTGCGCGGGTCCTGGGGGCGCGTGAACAGCGCATCCGATGGGCCGTATTCGATCAGCTCGCCCATATAGAAGAACGCCGTGAAGTCGGCGATGCGCGCGGCCTGCTGCAGGTTGTGGGTCACGATGAGAATAGTGTATCGCTCTTTGAGCTCCACCAGAAGCTCTTCGATCTTCTGCGTGGCGACGGGGTCGAGCGCGCTGGCCGGCTCGTCCAGCAGCAGCACCTGGGGTTCAAGCGCGAGGGCCCGGGCGATGCAGAGCCGCTGCTGCTGCCCGCCGGAGAGGCTCACGCCCGAGCGATGCAAGACGTCCTTGACCTCGTCCCACAGCGCGGCCTGCCGCAGAGCGCGCTCCACCAACTCGTCCTCCCGGGTGGCTCGCTCGCCGCTGAGGCGCAGCCCGGCCAGCACGTTCTCGCGGATGGACATGGTGGGGAACGGGTTGGCCTTCTGGAACACCATCCCCACGTGGCGGCGCAGGAGCACCGGGTTCACCGTGGGCCCGTAAATGTCGGTGCCGTCGAGCAGCACGCTCCCCTCGACCCGCGCGCCCGGCACCACCTCGTGCATCCGGTTCAGGCAGCGCACGAACGTGGACTTGCCGCAGCCCGACGGTCCAATGATGGCGGTGATCTGGTGTTCCAGGACCGGCAGCGTGATCCCCTTCAGCGCCGGCGTCTGATCGAACCAGGCCCGCAGGTCGTCCGCGCGCATTTTCTCACGCCCCGGAGTCGTTGGGCCCGGATCATGGGCAGCCGCTGGCGCGGGGCGCCTCGTCGCGGCCTGCTCCGGCTCGAGTCCCCGGGGAACGGTCATGGTCACCAGTAGGCCCGCTGCTGCAATCGCATGCGCAGGGCGATGGCCGCCGCGTTGAGCAATCCGGTTACGACCAGCAGCACGACGATGCCCGCGGCGGCGTTGACGTGGAAGTCGGCCTGGGGGCGGGACACCCAATTGAAGATCTGAATCGGGAGCGCGGTGAAGGCGCTGGAAAGCGAGTCCGGCACGAACGCCACGTACGTCAACGCGCCGATTGTGATCAACGGGGCGGTCTCGCCGATGGCCCTGGCGAGCGAGAGGATGATGCCGGTGAGGATTCCCGGAAGGCACATGGGGAGCGTGACCAGGCGGAGCGTCCGCCAGCGAT
This sequence comes from uncultured Gemmatimonadaceae bacterium, assembly GCA_964627675.1. Taxonomy (GTDB): domain Bacteria; phylum Gemmatimonadota; class Gemmatimonadetes; order Gemmatimonadales; family GWC2-71-9; genus JACQHC01. Next base: position 6,146 of record CAZVKD010000058.1, on the reverse strand, counting down.
CGCCGCCCAGCGCGTATCCCGCTTCCCGCATGGCGTGAGGAACCGTGCGCAGCGCTTCGCGCGACGTCATGATCACCATGGGGAGGAGCAGCAGCGCCAGCGTGGCCGCTCCGGCCAGGAGGCTGCGCCCGAGTCCCAAGACCCGGACGAACACCTCCAGGCCGAGCAGTCCGTAGATGATCGAAGGGACGCCGGCGAGGTTGCTGACGTTGACCTCGATCAGCGCCCGCAGGCGGCCGGGCCCCGCGTACTCCTCCAGGTAAATGGCGGCGCCCACGCCGAGGGGGATGGCAAGGACGGTGGTGAGCCCCATCAGGTACACCGTGCCCGCCAGCGCCGGCAGGATGCCGGCTGCCGCCGGCCGTCGCGACGGGTAGCTGGTGAGGAAGTCCCAGTTGAGACGAGGCCACGCGTCCCGCAACGCGTCCGCAAACAGCACCACCAGCAGCGCGAGCGGCAACGCCAGAGCCACCAGGCAGATCATGCGGAACGCCCGCTCGGCCGCGAGTCCGGCCTGAGGAACGCCCGAGCCGCCCGTGAGTTGGAGAGACCGCTGGGAAACCAACGACTGTCCCGCGGGCGACGGTGGTGAGGGTCGGAGCGCCGGGGACCCGGGGGCGCGGCTCACAGCGTGCCACCCTTGAGGACCCGTCGCCGCAACCGGTGGGACGCGACGTTGAGCATCAACGTCATGAGGAACAGTGACAGCCCGACCGCGAAGATGGTGCGGTACTCCAGCGTTCCGGTCGGCGTGTCGCCCAGGCTGACCTGGACGATGTAGGCCGTCATCGTCTCGATGGGCACGCGCGGATCGAGCGTGAGGCGCGGTTGCTGGCCGGCCGCGATCGCGACGATCATGGTCTCGCCGATCGCGCGTGACAGCCCGAGAATGACGGACGCCGCGATACCGGAAAACGCGCTTGGCAGCGTCACCCGGAGGATGGTCGCCAGCTTTCCGGCCCCCAGGGCGTAGGCGCCTTCGCGCAAGCTTGCGGGCACCGCCGAAATCGCGTCGTCGCTCAGGGACGCCACGATGGGCACGATCATGATCCCCATCACGATCCCCGGGCTCAAGGCGTTGAATCCTGCCAGACCAGGGACCACGCGTTGCAGGACGGGCGTCACGAACGTGAGCGCGAAGTAGCCGTACACGACCGTCGGTACGCCGGCCAGCAGCTCCAGCGCGGGCTTGAGCAGCTTGCGCGACTTCGGGCCGGAGAATTCGGCCAGGTGGATGGCGGCGAGGAGGCCGAGCGGGACGGCCACCGCGATCGCAATCGCGGTGGTGAGCAGCGTACCCGAGAGCAGCGGCCAGATGCCGAAGTGCTGGTCCGCGAAGAGGGGCGTCCACTGCGTATCCCCCAGGAAGCGGACCAGGGAGACGTCCCGAAAGAAAGCCACGCTCTCGCCGAGCAAGACGGCCACGATCCCGGCGGTCGAGAGGACGGATACCGCGCCGCAGGCGAAGAGGAGCCGGGCAGCGAGCCGCTCGGAGAGACGCCGTGGCGCCGCAAGCCCGATCGTGACCGGCAGGGAAGCCGGGCCCGAGCTACTTGCCGGCATCACTCTCCTCGGCGGCGAGCAATTGCTCCACCGAGACGCCGGGGCGAGAGCCGGCCCCGCCGAACATGGATCCGGTCTTGCGCGCGTCCACCCGCTGCTGGGCCAGCGCGTAGGCGCGCGGGGGCAGCGGGATGTATCCGACCTCGGCCACCAGCTCGGCGGCGTGCTCCAGGTAGAACCGCACGAACTCGGCTACTTCCGGCCGGTCGAGCGAGCGGGCGGCGATGTAGATGAAGATCGGCCGCGACAGCGGTTGGTACGTATTGTTGCCCACGGTCTCGAGCGAGGGCGCAATGGGGCCGGCACCGTTGTCGGGCTTCTCGTCGTCCACCGGCACCAGCTTCAGCCGGTCCCGATTCTCCGCGTAGTAGGCGTATCCGAAGAAGCCCAGCGCCAGGCGGTCCGTGGCGACGCCCTGCACGATGACGTTATCATCCTCGCTGGACGTGTAATCGCCGCGGCTCGCGTGCTCTTCGCCCACCACGGCTTCGGTGAAATAGTCGTACGTGCCGGAGTCCACACCGGCGCCGAAGAGGTGCAGCTCCTCGTTGGGCCACCCCCTCCGCACCTGGCTCCAGCGTGTGATCCGGCCCTGCGCGGCCGGCTCCCAGATGCGCTTCAGTTCTGCCACGGTGATGGACTCCACCCACGTGTTGTCGGGGTGCACCACGATCGCCAGCCCGTCGTACGCCACCGGCAGCTCGACGTACTCGATGCCGTTCTGCGCGCACAGCTCGACCTCGCTGGCGCGCATGGGCCGCGAGGCGTTGGCGATGTCGGTCTCACCGCTACAGAACTTCTTGAACCCGCCCCCGGTGCCGGAGATGCCGACGGTGACGTTGACCTCATGCGCCCGCTGAAACTCCTCGGCGACCGCCTCGGTGATCGGATACACGGTGCTGGACCCGTCCACCGTGACGGTTCCGGACGGACGCGGCCCGCAGGCCGCGAATGCGGTGAACGCGGTTACAGAAGCGGCCCGGAGCCATCCGCCGGTTCGGGGCTGCGCAGGCGAGGCCATGATCCGACCGTCCTTTCCGTGTCTGGTCGTTGGCATCGGAAGTCTACGCCTGAGGTTCGAAGGGACGTGTAACAAGGCGCCCAGCGTGGCGCAACGAACGTGTAACGAGGAATGGTAGCTCAAAAGCTGGCCTGCCACATCAGCTTGACCTCCCGGGCGCTTCGGCTCGCGCCCAGCGCGTCCCGGTAGCGGTAGAAGTCCACGCCGGCGCGCATGAGCGTGTTCTCGCTGAAGTAGAGGTTCAGCACCGGGGTCAGGAGGATCCCCTGGTCGGAGGCGACGTTCGCGTTGGGGTCGGCGTAGTCAACGCGAAGCGCCGGCTCGAGCGCCCGCACGAGCCGCGTGTCCGGTCCTCGCGTCTCGAAGCGATAGGCGGCGATCACGCTCGCGCCCCGGAAGGTCACGATGTTGCTGTCGGCCGAGTTGCGCAGGTTCGCGCTGTTGAACCGCCCGGTGTTCACGCGCAGGGGGAGCGGCACGTTGTCGCCGAAGGCCAGGTCGGCGATCAGGTGAAATCCGGGGCGGAATCCGCCGATCTCCACGTCCACGTTGAGCGCCGTGGTCATCTTCGACGAATCGGGGTAGTACGCCGCGATGCAGCCCGCGATGCACGCGATGGCCCGGTCCCGGCCGGCCACGGACGCGCCGAGTTGCAGCACCGGCTGATCATTGCCGTCGAACACCGGGGTCGCTGCGATGCGAGCGAAGAAGCTCTTGGCGTTGTTCACGTCGAGCGAACTTTCACGCGATCCATTCGACACGCCGGCCTTCAGGAACAATCGGCGCTCCAGCAGGTTGACGTCCACGAAGGCGCCGATATCCTGCGCGGCATAGCCGTTGTTGACCAGGAGGTCGTTGAGACCTTCCCTCCCCGAGAGCCCGTAGATTCTGACGCCTCGCTCGATGGAGGGCAGGGTGTTCGAGCTGGTGACCTCGTAGCGCTGGAACGGGGACTTCTCCTGTCCGACCGTCACGCCGACGTGGGGCGACAGCTCCACGCGCAGGTAGGCGTCCCGCACGCGGAGGGCGGCCATCTCGAAGCTCGGCTGGATGACGAGCAGGATGTTGTCGGCCAGCCGCACGTCGGTCTGGATGCGGAGGCGCCGAATCTCGAATCCGTTGCTCAGCGCCGCCGTGCTGTACTGGCTGCTCGAGTCGCCCCAGGAGAAACGGTACAGTGCCTGGGCGCGGCCGCTGAGGCGAACGGCGGGCGCCTGTGCGGCGGCGAGCGCGGGGTCGAGGAGACCGGCGGTGAGGACTCCGACGGCGAAACGCGTGCGACTGGCGCCCACGGTGGAACTCCGAGCTGTGAGATTGACCGGCGCGGCGGTCGGGCCGGATCCGGTGATCCGTTACATTCAACCGGTCGTACGTGACCGAAATCTCACCGTCGTGTAACGATTGCGTAACGCCGCCAGTCGGCGATCAGGCGGGGAAGTGCAGGCGAATCGTCGTCCCGCGGCCGAGCAGGCTCTCGGCTTCGACCCGTCCCCCGTGCGCCTCCACGAAATGCTTGACGATCGAGAGGCCGAGGCCCGTGCCGCCCTCGATGCGCGAGCGCCCGGGATCCACGCGATAGAACCGCTCGAAGATGCGCGGCAGGTGCTCGGAGGCGATGCCGGCCCCCGTGTCGGACACGGCGACCTCGGTCTCCGACTCGCGATGGGTGGCGCTGACGGTGATCGTTCCGCCGCCGGGGGTGTGGCGCAGGGCGTTGTCGAACAGGTTCGCCAGGATCTCGCGGAGTGCTTCGGGGTCAACGTCGAGCGGCACCTCCTGCCGCGGGACGATCAGCTGGACATTCGCGGCCGCCGCGCGCCCGGCGAAGGGTTGCCAGGCCTCGCGAGCCGCCGCCGTGACGTCGAGGCGCGCGCGCTGGGGTTGCCACGCCCCGGACTCCAGCCGTGCCAGATCCAGCAGGTCGTCCACCAGCCGCTGCATGCGTCGCGCGTTCGCCAGTACCACCTCGAGGAAGCGCCGTTGCTCGGCCTCCTCGGGCGGCGACGCCAGGACCGTCTCGACGTACCCGGCGATACTGGTGAGCGGCGTCTTGAGTTCGTGGGAGACGTTGGCGACGAAATCCCGCCGCACCGCTTCCAGGCGGCGGAGGTCGGTGAGATCGTGCAACACAAAGACGGCTCCGCCTTTCGGCAACGGCCGGGCCGTCATCAGCATCGTTCGACCGTCGAAATCCACTTCGCGAGCCGTCGCCGGCTCGCCGGCCAGCGCCTTTTCCACGGTCTCGCGCGCCTCCCGTTGGCGGAACAATTCGCGCACCGGCGGCAGGTGCTCGGCGGGCCCATATCCCAGGAGGCGACGTGTGGCGGCGTTGGCGGCGACCACCATCCCGCTGGCGTCACACCCGATGAGGCCTTCCACCATGGACTCGATGAGCGCCTCCGTCTCGTCGCGCTCGCGGCGCAGTTCGGCCATGCGATCGGCCAGTTCGCCCCGCATCGCGCGGAGCGCGCCGACCAGCTGTTGAATCTCGGGCGCGGCGGATGGTGGATAGGCCGGGCTATCCGCGGCGGGCAGGGCCCGGGCCGCTTGGGCCAGCTGCCGCAGCGGCCGGGTGAGCGATCGTCCTACCATCGCCGCGGCGAGCGAGCCAAGCAGGAGCACGCCGATGCCGGCGAGCAGCATCGCCCGCTGGGCTTGCCGGATGAGGCCATCAATGTCGGTGAGGGCCGCGGAGACGCGAATCGTGCCGGGCCAGGCGGCGATCGCCACCTTCAGCTCCGGCCGATGGGTGGACTCGCTCCAGCGAACCGTGACGCCCCGCCGCCCCTGGTGCGCGGCGATCACTTCGGGGCGATTCGCATGGTTCTCGAGCTGCGCCAGTCCGGTGTCATCGAAATCCGAGTCGCCCACGACCCGTCCATCACCGGCGATCAGCGTCACGCGTCTGCCCAGCGCCCGGCCGTGGCGATGCGCCAGCGCGTTGAGGTTTTCGGAGGCGCCCTCGACGGCTGCGGCCACCACACGCGCGTCGCGTTCCAGCTCGTCGGTCAGCGCGGCTTCGAGTCGCTCTCGCAGGATACGACTGGATTGCACCGTAAAGGCGGCGATCGTGAGGAAAAAGATCGCCGTGACGCCGAGGATCAGCCGCGTGGCGAAGCTCACGGTGCTAGCCTCGTCCACCCCTGCGCGCCGGCCGGCACCCCGTCAGTCGGCCGCGCGGAACCGGTAGCCGAATCCGCGAACGGTCTCGAGGAACTGGGCGGCGAGACCGAGCTTGGCGCGCAGGCGCTGCATGTGCATGTCCACGGTCCGCGTCTGGATGTCCGGGTGGGCCCGCCACACGGTCTCGAGCAGGCTGGCCCGGGTCTGTACGCGGCCGCGGCGCTCCGCCAGCGTCACCAGCAGGTTGTACTCCGTCGCCGTGAGGTCAATCTCCTGATCGTTCACCCAAACTCGATGCGCCGCTCGATCAACCCGCAGGGGCCCGGCGGTAATGACGGACCCCGACGCGACCGCCGGGCTGCCCAGGCGGCGCAGCACGGCCCCCACGCGCAGCACCAGTTCCTGGGGTGAAAACGGTTTGGCCACGTAGTCGTCGGCG
>CAZVKD010000057.1:0-12610 GCA_964627675.1 uncultured Gemmatimonadaceae bacterium | reverse complement strand
CGTCGTGGCGTGGGGCATCGTGGCGCGCTCCGTACCCGTCCTGGTGGATCAGCACGCCGTGCCGGAGCGGGCGATACGCAGCCTGGCCGAAGGCGTGCCGGGCGTCGCCAGCGCCTACGCGATTCGTTCGCGCGGGTCGCGGGGACATGCCTTTGCCGAGCTTACCATCGCGGTGAACCGAGAGGCGACGGTGGAGACGGCCCACCGCATCGCCGACGACGTCGAGCTGCGGCTGCAGGAGCAGCTCCGACTGCACGAGGTCGTGGTCCACATCGAACCGTGCTGACCAACCCGCAAGCCTACAGTGCCGCGCGAACGGCGCAGTCCCTTAAGCAGGAATACGAGGAGTTCATCCTGCAGCGGATCGAGGAATACAAGGACCAGTTGCGCCGGTCCGAACTGCTGGCAATCGCCGACGAGGCCGTGCGGGAACTCGAGGCGGGATCCGACGATCAGCTGGTGCTCACCGAGGTGCTGGTGCTCGAGCAGGTGGATCGGCTGATCACCCGGCGGCTCAACCTGCCAAGTTATCGGCGCTGGCGCGAACGGCACCTCCGCTTGCGCCGCGCCCAACAGCAGCCCACGCACTGGGGGCTGGATCCCGATACCCCCCTGCGCCGGTTCGTCGCCACCGCGCCGGACACCGCCACCGCCCTGGTGGTGGGGGGGGGCGGTGCGGCGGCTGCTTTCTTCCTCGCCGCGCACGGGTGGTCCATCGTCTTGATTGACGCGGAACTCTCGGCCGTCGAAGGCGCCGAAGCTCGCGCGGCGGGCGAGGCGCTGGGCGCCCGCTTCCAGGCGCTCGTGGTGGACCTCGGCACCTGGATTCCCGACGTCCAGCCCGCCCTCGCCGTCCTGGATCCCGCCCCGCTCACGACGCTGGAAAACCCCAGGCGGCAGGAAGTGATCGGTGAACTCAAACGCCGAACCTGTTCGGGAGGATCGCACCTGGTGTTGACGGCCGACGTGCTGCCGGGGGTGTCGCCGCTCGCCCCGGAAGCGATGCAGACGTACTACTCGGACTGGCGACTGGAACGCCCGCGCAGCCGGCGCGGGCATGATCGCTGGTTCCTGGCAACCAGACCCTGACTGCCCGGGCGCCGCCAGGGCGGTTCAATGAGCGGCGCGCGCCGAGCCTTTCGGAGCGGACGAAACGCATCAGCCAGGCCGCCCCCCACCGTCTGGGCTGATCGCCCGTCATCTGCGGGAGCCTGAAAGCGCGACGGGGCCGACCCACGGGCCGACCCCGGATACATAACGCGCGCACGCACCTTCGCTTCGCTGCACCAATTCTGCTCGTTTGACCCCTCGCGCGCAACGGCGTATCCGGGCAACACCCCGAAGCGCGCTTCCCCGGCGCCTTGATCACGGCACCACGGCAAGCCAACTTGTCAGACCATGCCCACCCTGACCCTGAACGGACGTCCGATCGAGGCGCTCGAAGGCGACACCATCCTCGAAGCGGCGCGGCGCGCGGGCGTGCCCGTCCCCACCCTGTGCTGGTACCCCAAGCTGCCCGTGGTCGGCAACTGCCGCATTTGCGTCGTATCGGTCGCCGGGCAGCCCAAGCTGCTGCCCGCCTGCGCCACCAGGGTCGCCGAGGGGATGAAGGTCGAAACCGAGTCCGCGGCGGCCGTCGAAGCACGGCGGGGCGTGCTGGAACTCCTGCTCGAGCGCTACCCCGCGGACCACCTGCTCGACGGCGGTCGCGCCCAGCCGCACAACGAGTTCGAACAGTACGTGGTTCAATACGGCGTCGAGCCACGCCCCGTCGCGGGGCGAGATCTGCACCTCCGCACGGGCGACGAGCGCCCGGGCGACCCCATGATCGGCCACGACATGAGCCTGTGCATTCTCTGCACCCGATGCGTGCGGGCCTGCGAGGACATTCAGGTCGTGGGCGTGCTGGACGTGGGATACCGCGGCGAACATGCCCAGATCATCGTGGGCGCCGATGGAGACCCGGACAAGGCGGCGTGCACCTGGTGCGGTGAATGCGTCCGGGTGTGCCCCACGGGGGCGATCTTCGAAGTCCTGCCGAAGGAGCGCTTCGGGACCGCGCGCGTGGCGGCGGATCGCGTGGTGCGCTCCGTGTGCCCCTACTGCGGGGTCGGTTGCCAGGTGGACCTTCACGTCAAGGGCAACCACATCGCCCGCGTCACGTCGCCCAACATCGAGCTGAACACGCCGAACCAGGGTTCCACCTGCGTGAAGGGACGGTTCGGCTACGACTTCGTGCAGCATCGCGACCGGCTCACGAAGCCGCTGATCCGCAAGGGCTGGACTCGACGCGACGGACGCTGGGTGTGGGAAGGCCCGCGCGGAGCGCAGCGCCGTGGCGGCCCGTGGAACACAATCGCCGAGGAGGGCGTACGGGAGAAGCCGCCGGCGCCGCCTCGCGCCACCGGGAAGCGGCTTCGCGATCTCCCCCTGCTCGAGCGGGTGACCCACGACGTGCGGGACCGGGCGGCGACGCCGCCAGAGTGGTATGAGCCGTTCCGCGAGGCCACCTGGGACGAAGCCCTGGACCTCGTGGCCCAGGAGCTCAAACGCCTCCACGCGGCACACGGCTCCCAGGCGATGGCCGTATTCCAGAGCGCCAAGTGTACCAACGAGGAGAACTACCTCCTCCAGCGTCTGTTTCGCGCCGCGTTCGGCACCAACAACATTGATCACTGTACGCGGCTGTGCCATTCCACGTCGGTATCGGCCATGCAAGCGGCCCTCAACACGGCCGCCGCGTCCGGCTCGATGCGGGAGATTGAGGAGGCCTGCGATGTGATCTTCATCGCCGGGGCCAACACGACCGAGACCCACCCGGTGTTCGGCGCGGCGATCAAGCGGGCCCACCAGCGCGGGGCCTTTCTCATCGTGGCCGATCCGCGGAGGATCGAGCTGGCGCGGCGTGCCGACATTCATCTGCAAATGTTGCCCGGCACGGACGTGGCGCTGTTCAACGCCATGTTGCAGCACATCCTGGCCCAGGGGCTCGAGAACCGGGAGTTCATCCGGGCGCGGACCAGGAACTTCGAGGCCGTACGGAACGCCGTGGCGCCGTACACGCCGGAGCGCGCCGAAGCGATCACCGGGGTTCCGGCTGCGTTGATCCGTCAGGCCGCCGAGCGCTACGCGAAGGGGCCGAACACGAGCACGTTGTGGGCCATGGGCCTGACCCAGCACCTCACGGGGCACGACATGGTCACGTCGCTGCTAAACTTGATCCTGGCCACGGGCATGATCGGCCGGTGGGGGGCCGCCATGCTGCCGGTGCGCGGCCAGAACAACGTGCAGGGCGCCTCGGACATGGGGGCGATCCCGTTCGTTTACCCCGACTACCAGCCGGTGAGCAATCCCGAGGTCCGGGAGAAGTTCGCCCGCGCCTGGGGCGTCGAGGCCGAGCGCATGTCGCTCCAGCCGGGGCTCAAGGTGACCGAGATGGCACGAGACGACTCACCGGTGCGGGCGCTCTACATCATGGGCGAAAACCCGATCATCTCGGATCCCGACATCGCGCACGCCGAAGCCTGGTTCCGCACCGTGGAGTTCCTGGCGGTGCAGGACCTCTTCTTGACTGAGACCGCACGATACGCGGACGTCGTGCTTCCCGGCGCGTCCTTCGCCGAGAAGACGGGCACCTACGCCAACACGGAACGCCGGGTGCAGATCGCCCACAAGGCCGTCGAGCCGCCGGGGGAGGCGCGGGCCGACTGGGAGATCATCGTGGACCTGTCCAACCGGATCGGCCTGCCGACCACTTTCGACTCACCCGCGGAGGTAATGGAGGAGATCCGCCGGTTGGCACCCGCCTGGGAAGGCGTGACCTACGAGGCGCTGGAGGGCGCGGGGCTCCAGTATCCGGTGCCGCACGAGGGGCATCCGGGCACGGGATTCCTGTTCGACGATCGCTTCCCCACGGCGGACGGCATCGCCTCGTTCAACCCGGCTGAGTACAGCGATCCCGCCGAGCTGCCGAGCGACGAGTATCCGTTCGTGATGTGTACGGGGCGGCAGCTGTACCACTGGCATACGGGGACGATGAGTCGGCGCTCCCGCGGGCTGGACGCCCGGGAGCCGGCGCCGACCGTCGAGATTCATCCCGTTGACGCGCAGGTGCTCGGCATCACGGACGGGGACGCGGTGCGGCTCACGAGCAGGCGGAATTCCGTGGTGATGTCGGCGCGGATTTCCGATCGCGTGGCGCGGAAGCAGGTGTTCGTGCCGTTCCATTTCCGCGAGGCCGCGGCCAACCTGCTCACCAGCCCGGTGCTCGAACCGCATGCCAAGATGGCCGCGCTCAAGGTATGCGCGGTGCGGATCGAGCCGGCGAGGGTGGGGGCGGCGGTCTAGGATGCCGAGCACGTCAAGCCCAACCGGAGACAAGTGACACACCGCAAAACGGGGCCGCGGCAGACCCGCGACCCCTTTCCAAGCATGGCTGGACGTGGCCATGCGGCACGCTCACAACGTGCTGGCAGTATCGGCTCGGCCAACCGATCTGTCAATGCCAGGGTGCGGGTGGAGGGATTCGGACCCTCACGGGCTTGCGCCCTACACGTTGTGAGCGTGCTGCGTCTGCCAGTTCCGCCACACCCGCCCCGACTCCGACATGCTGGCGTGACTGGCTGCTGCGACGCGGGCTCGGCAACGCGCGATGCCGCTGGCAGCGGCAAGGTGCAGGGCGGAAGCGATTCTGTGATAACCAAAAAGTGCAACGCGTGGTGCAGAACCACGCGAACCTGTCGCCCAAGCGACAGCGAGCCGCGACGTCAGTCGCGGGAGCGCTTGACCTTCGCTTTCAGCTCCTCGAAGAAATTCTCGACCACGATCAGCTCTTCCGGGACGCCCCCGGCAAACGCCCCTCGGATCATCACGAACCGCCCGTCCGGGCTGACGTCGTAGACCTGGCTGTACGGGTCGGCCAGGAACGGGGGCCGTTGAGAACAGGACGCGTTGCTCTCCGATCTCGAATGTCTCCCTCGCCAGCACCGGTACGGACACGAGCTCATGGCGGGCGCTCCGGAAGAACAGCTCGCGCCCACTCCTGGCCCACACCGGCTCGGTGCCACCATTCGGCGACACCTGCCACTTGGCGCTTCCAGTGTTTGGGAAGGGCCTGACGTAGACCTCATGCCGGCCGGACTCCTCCGACACGTATGCCAGCCAGCGCCCGTCCGGTGAGATCGCCGGTGTGGTTTCATCCCAGGGCGTCCCGGCGAGGCCCGCAAGGTCCACGCGCGCCGAGTCGCCCCGGGTTCGAACCGCGTGTACGTCCCCGTCACGGTACACCAGCCACTCGCCATCGCGCGAGAATTCAGCCGCCGTCGCTGCCCGACCCATTTCATCCCGCCGCTGGGCCGGTGAGCTCCCGTCCGCGGGCCCGACAAACATGACGAAGGTCTGGCCCGTCATCGAGAAGAACGCCACCCGGTGTCCGTCGGCCGTCCAGGTGGGGCGAATGTTGGTCCCCTCGAACGTCAGCTTCCAGGCCGGCCCCCTGTCCAGGCGATTCACCCAACACATGGACGCCGGGATCGCGCCTGACAGCCACCGCGAGCCGTGTACCATATAGTGCAAGAGAATGAACTCCCCGGGAGCCCGACCCCGGCCGGGCGTCGTGTCCTTACGAGGCTGACTTCCGGGAGGCGGCGGTTGACATCTTGACATCACGTCATTAGACATCATGATGTCTCATGCGAACTACTCTGACCCTTGATCCGGATGTGGCCGCGCGAGTGCGCCAGGAGGTGCGCCGCAGCGGGCGGACCCTCAAGGCCGTCGTCAACGAGGCGTTGCGTTTGGGGCTGGGACTTGCACGCAAGCCCCCGAGGGCCCCGCGGTTCGAGGTCGAGGCGCACTCAATGGGTATCCGGCCGGGGATTGACCTGGACCGGATGAATCAGCTCGCCGACGAGCTGGAGGCGACGGAGCAGGCGCGGAAGCTCGTCTCGTGATCCTGCCCGACATCAACCTCCTGATCCACGCGTACAACAGCGACTCTCCGCTCCACCGCTCCGCGAAACCGTGGTGGGAGCGAGCGTTGAACGGAGCGGAGCCGGTCGGGATGGCGTGGGTCGTGGTCCTGGGCTTCATCCGGATCGTCACCCATCCTGCGGTACTCACCCGGCCCTTGCCCGTTCGGATGGCGTGTGACCACGCACGCTCGTGGCTGGCCCGGCCACAGGTGGCGATGGTTCACCCGGGCGACCGGCACCCGGATATTCTCTTTGGCCTGCTGGAGGGGCTGGGCTCGGCTGGAAACTTGACGACCGACGCCCACCTGGCCGCGCTGGCCATCGAGCATCAGGCCGAGCTGCAATCCACGGACGCGGACTTCGCGCGGTTCGCCGGGCTCCGCTGGTCGAACCCGCTGCAGGTCACCGCTTGAGCTTGGCTTTCAGCTCCTCGAAGAAGTACTCGCTGACGGACACGAGATTCACAGCGAACCGCTACGCCGCGGGCATCAAGCACGCCTACTCGCCGCCTTGTGGTTCGAGCGTTCGAGTGCTCGTGCCGTTCGGCGGAGCGAAGCTGACGAGGCTATTGGCGTTCCAGCACCGTTGCCTCTCTGGCCACCTCCCGCTTGGCGGCGCTCAGCACCCCTTGCGGGCCTGCATGACCCGAGCGACGGCCCGCGGCCTCGTGGGCCAAGATGCGCGAAGCAGCTTGGGCCTGCGAGCCTGACGTGGAATCGCGACGTCCCTCCCGCACGCCGGCGCTTGCCCCACGCGTTCCCGGCAGGCACACTTCCGCCGCTTCGACACACAACTGCCGGCCATGGATCTCGGCATCGCCAATCGCGCCGCGCTGGTGTGCGGCTCCTCCAGCGGCCTGGGCTTCGCCATCGCCCGCGCACTCGCGGCCGAGGGCTGCCGCGTCGCCCTGAACGGCCGGGACGAGGACCGCCTCCGTCGGGCGGTCACGAAACTCGCTGCCGAGCACCCCGGTCGAGTGGATGGCCTGCGGGCCGACGTGAGCGTCCCGTCTGAAGCCGAGCAACTGGTGGCCCGGGCCACCGATCGGCTTGGCGCCCTGGACATCCTGGTATGCAACGCCGCCGGCCCGCCCGCGGCCCCCTTCGAACAGCTCGACCCGGACACCTGGCAGCGCGCGCTCGAACTTAACCTGCTGTCCACCATGCGGCTGTGTCGCGCGGCCCTGCCCGCCATGCGGCGCAACCGATGGGGGCGCATCATCTGCCTCACGAGCATTGCCGCCAAGCAACCGCTCGGCGGTCTCATGCTGTCCACCACGGCGAGGGCGGGCGTGCTCGGGTTCGCGAAGTCGCTCTCGGACGAGGTCGCCTCGAGCGGGATCACCGTGAACGCCGTGTGCCCGGGCTTCACCCGCACCGAGCGGCTGGAAGACCTCGCCGCCCAGCGAGCGGCGCAGTCCGGAGGTTCGGTGGCCCAGCAGATCGCGGAGATGGTGCGCCACGTGCCCGCGGGCCGGATCGGCGAGCCCGACGAAATCGCCGCCACCGTTGCGTTCCTCGCGTCCGAGCGCGCGGCGTATATTACCGGCGTGGCCCTCCAAGTAGACGGCGGATTCGTCAGGAGCATCATGTAACGGCGGCACCAGCGGCATGAGGACATCGGCGGCTCCGGGTGGACGCCGCCCCTGCCTCAGGCCTCCCGCCGGCTTCTATGCGTGCCATCCGCAAGACTCGCCCCGCCCCCGGCCTCGAGGTTGTGGACGTTCCCGAACCACGGGCTGGCCCTCACGACGTCTTGATCCGGGTGCGCCACGCGGGCGTCTGCGGCACCGACCTCCACATCGCCGACTGGGACGAGTGGGCCCAGGGACGGATCAGGCCGCCGCTCGTTCTGGGACACGAGTTCGCCGGCGAGATCGTGGCCGTCGGGTCGGACGTGGGGGACGCCTTCCAGGTGGGCCAACTGGTGACGGCGGAGGGACACATCGTGTGCGGGCACTGCCGCCAGTGCCGCTCCGGCAACGGCCACATTTGCCAGCGCACCCAGATCATCGGTGTGGACCGAGACGGAGCGTTCGCGGAGTTGCTCGCCATGCCCGCCGGCAACGTGATGGCGCTGAACGGGATCCCCACCACGACCGGCGCGATCATGGACCCCTTGGGCAACGCGTTTCACACCGTGCTCACTGGGGAGGTTTCGGGCGCCACGGTCCTGGTCCTCGGATGCGGACCGATTGGGTGCTTCGCGGTCGGCATCGCGCGGGCCGCCGGCGCCGCCTGCGTCATGGCCTCTGACATCAACCCCACCCGGCTTGCGCTGGCGCGGCGCATGGGAGCGCACCAGCTGCTGGACGCCTCGCGCGAGGACGTTCACGCCCGAGTGTCCGAGATCACAGGCGGCGAAGGCGCCGACTTGGTCTGCGAGATGTCGGGCAGTCATGACGCCGTCCGCCAGGCCCTTCGTTGCGTGCGCCTTGGCGGGCGGGTGAACCTCCTGGGGCTGCCCAAGGGCGATGTCGCGTTGCATCTCTCGACCGATCTGATCTTCAAGGGGATCACGGTGTACGGCGTGATCGGCCGGCGAATGTTCGAGACCTGGGACCAAATGCACCGTTTCCTGGTCAGCGGCTTGCTCGATCCCACCCCTGTCATCACCCACACCTTCCCGCTCGAAGCGATCAACGAGGCGCTCGCCGCCATCCGAGGCGGCCGGGCCGGCAAAGTCATTCTGGAAATCGGGAGCAAGGGATGAACCTGAAGGTGGAACAGCGACTGCGGGCGGAACTGGAGCAGTTCCGCCGGGACGGCGTGTACAAACGGCTCACCTACCTGGATTCGCCTCAGGGCCCGCGCGTCCGGATGGAGGGTCGCGGCGAGGTCGTCATCCTGTCCAGCAACAACTACCTGGGTCTCAGCAACGTCCCCGAGGTGGTGGCGGCCGGGCGATCCGGCCTGGACAAGTTCGGCGCGGGCACCGCCAGCGTGCGGTTCATCTGCGGCACGTTCACCATCCATCGCGACCTGGAGGCGGCACTCGCCGCCCTGGTGGGCACGGAGGCGTCCCTCACCTATGTGTCGTGCTGGAACGCCAATGAGGGACTCTGCCCCACGCTCCTCGGTCCGGACGACGTGGTCATCTCGGATGAACTGAACCACGCCTCCATTATTGACTCCATCCGGCTGGCCAAGGGGATCACCAGGTGCCAATCGGCCGTTTACCGGCATTCGGATATGAAGGACCTCGAGGAGAAGCTCGCCGCGGCGCGCGCCGCTCGAACCCGGCTGATCTTCACCGACGGCGTGTTCTCCATGGAGGGCGACATCGCCAGGCTGGCCGACATCCTGGAGCTGGCTCGTCGTCACGACGCCGTTGTCGCGGTGGACGACTCCCACGCCACCGGCGTGCTGGGCGCCAGCGGCCGTGGTACCCCCGAGCATGCCGGCGTGCTCGGCGAGGTGGACATCGTCACCTCCACGCTGGGCAAGGCGCTCGGTGGCGCGGCGGGGGGATTCACCGCGTCGTCCGCGGCCCTGGTGGATTATCTGGTGCAGCGATCACGCCCGCAGCTGTTCTCCAACGCACTCCCCTGCACCGTGGCCGCGAGCGCCTTGGCCGCGGTGCAGTATCTCAGCCTGCACCCTGAACTGATCACCAAGCTTCGGGAAAACACCCGGTACTTCCGAGAGCAACTCATGGCCAAGGGCTTCAAGCCCCTTCCCGGGGACACCCCCATCATCCCCGTGATCCTGGGCGAGACCGCGCGAGCCATTCAAATGAGCCACCTGCTGCTTGAGCAGGGGGTGTTCGTCACCGGGTTCGGCTACCCGGTGGTGCCCCAGGGTCACGCGCGGATCCGATGCCAGATCTCGGCAGCTCACTCCCGCGAGGATCTGGATCTCGCCCTCGAAGCGTTCGTGAAGGTCGGCAGGCGATTAAACATCATATAGCCATCGTTGAGCCATCATTACGACATGTGGTTGGCCAATTATGATGAGTGACCACTCGCTTGTTGTGCACAAGGTGCCCGTATGCACAAAGTGGCGGCATTGCTTACCTGGAGTCCTGCAGCCACAGAGCTTCAAGTGATTTCACGATTGGATGCGTTAACGCGCTACGCCATAACGTGGTAGCAACCGAGCCATCGCCGGTCGGGGGCTCGCGTTTCTGTGCCGATGGCCCTATTTTGGGTGCCCTGAAGGATCATCCGGTCGGGCCAAGCCTGGCTGGCTTCATCTTAAGGAGCGTCGGTATGCGGATTCGTGCGGTCGGACTTGTCGTTGCCAACCTGGTGCTGGGTGGGCAGCTCCAGGCGCAGGACGACTCGTGGCAGCGCAAGTGGTACTGGGGCGGACAGGGCGGCGTGGCGCTGTTTCAGACTCCCACCGCAGCGGGGACCCAGACCGGGATTTCGGTCGGCGGGCACTGGCTCATTACGGCCACGCGATCCGCCCTCTACTTGGGGTTCGATCAGATGATTTTCGACAACACCACCACGTCGGCCGTGGTGGATCAAGCCAGTGCCGGCGGCATCCGCACCGTGTCCTTCACCAGCGGCCGCCGAATCCAGGCCATCGCGTACGTGATCCCGACGGACAAGGTCATACAGCCCTATGTAGGAGGCGGGTTCGGCATCAACCAGATTACCGATGCCCTGCCCAGCGGGTCCTTCGCCACCGTGGCGGAGCAGGAGAGCGTGCTCAGGACCATCGAGACGGTAGGGACCAAGGCCTTCCCCATCATCAGTGGCGGCGTCCAATACCGCAGGGGCAAGCTCGCCCTGTTCGGCCAGTATCAGTTCATGCCGGAAGGGCGCGACTTTCTGCTGAGCGGCGTCCAACACGTCTTTAGCGGGGGCATCCGCTGGGCGCTGACGTCTTCTCAGGAGGAGATCACGACCGAACGCTGAGCCCGCCCGCGACGGGGCTCGGGTCGGGAGAGCCAGGGCGATCCCGCCAGGCAGAACCGCAACGGCCAGTCCGCCGCACGGCTTACGCCGATCCGCGGGCCGGCCGTTATGGCTTCAGGGCGTCCGCTCTGCGCGAGAATACGGATGGGCGGCCGCGACAAGGGAAACCCATTGAGTCGGCCGTCAATCCCGAGCGCCCGGCACAGACGCCCGGGGCCCGCACACAGCCGGTTGAGGTCCCAAACTCCGCGTCTGCGGCGCATCGCCGCGACACCCTCGAGTGGCTCCAACGCGCGGAGCAGGACGGCCGCGGGATATCCATCGTGCTCCGTCACGGCGTTGACGCACCAGTGGGCGCCGTAGGTGAAGTACACGTAGCAGGTTCCCGGGGGGCCGAACAGCGCGTCGTTTCGAAGGGTCCGTCGCCAGGCGTATCCGTGGGCGGCGGGATCGTGCGGGCCGACGTACGCCTCGACCTCCACGATGCGGCCGGCCGTGCGGACGCCTCGAATACGAGTCTCGAGCAGGCAGCCTAACAAGTCGCGCGCGACCTCAGGAGTCTCGCGCGCGAAAAAGTCAGCGGGGAGCGGCCTAGGTGTCCCCTCTCGAGTCGGACGCTTGCCCACGAACCGCCTTTTGCAACGCAGCCGACACGCGCTTGAGGAACCCGGATCGAGACGCCACATCCTCCGGCGCCGGTGGCGGCGCGGCCGGAGTCGGTGCGGCCTGCGCGACGCGCGGCTGAGCGCCGGCTGCCGCCGGTGAGCTGGCCGCTGGCTCCGGCTGCGCAGCCGGAGCCGGACTCGCCCCGCCCGGGCCGCTTGGGGGCGCCGCCGCACCGCCCATGCGGCGACTGTGGCTGCCGGCCCGGTGCCGGAGGGAACGCCCGCCGGACGCGACCGCCAATTCCGGCGGGCCCACGCTCGGCACCGCGGGCGCCGGGCCCGGCTCACGTGGCGTGCTGACCGGTGGCACGGCTGGAGCGGCCCCCCGTGAACCGCGCCGGAACCGGGGATTGGGCCGGGCGGCCGGCGAGCCGGGCTGCGTCAACGGGGCAGCCTGCGTCACGCTCCCCGCCCGATCGGGCAAATCGCGATGTTCTGGTGGCGGATGACCCTCGCCGGTGCTGGCTGCGTCGGGCCGACCCGGTTCGCCTTCGCCGCCATCCGCTCTCTCGCGCCCACCACGTCCACCACGCCGCCCGCGCTCGCCCCGCCGCCGACCGCCACGCCGCTGGCGCGGCTCCTCCTCGGCGGGCGCCTCAGGCGCCTGGGGCTCGGCGACGTGGAGCTCCACCGGCTGGGAGCCGAGCTTCAGCATGTAGGTCTCGCCGCTCTTGGCGAGCTCAATGACCCCGGCGTCGTGCGCCTGCCGCAACATGCGCTGGAACCGGTTCCGCTCGAAAATCGGGTCTCCTGGATTCTCCGCGCGCTGCGCCATGCGTTCGCGAACCTGATCCGCATCCGTCGCCTCCTCCCCAACCGCCCCCAGCTCCAGCAGCACGTCTCGCAGGGCTTCAAACGCCAGCGCGAGAGTCATCCCGCCAGCGCTCACCCCACTCGGCCGAGGGCGCCGTGGGCGACGGTCGTCGCGCCTGGAACGTGGCAACGGCGCCCGCTCCGACGCCGCCCCCGCCGCCTCCGCTTGAGCGCTCTCTCCCTGCATCGCGGCCTCGAGCGCAGGGGAGACGTTCGCGTTGGGCCCCAAATCAACCTCGAACTGCCCGTTCTCCAGCTTGGTGATCCGCACCAGCCCCCGCTGGCCCGCCTCG
>CAZVKD010000056.1:0-12712 GCA_964627675.1 uncultured Gemmatimonadaceae bacterium | reverse complement strand
GGCTCCACCGGCTCATCGCAAGCGATGAGGACGCCGAGCGCGACGATCGACAGCGCGAGTGGACGTCGCATCGAGCGCCTAGCGCGGCGGCCCGAAGATCAGCCGGAGCAGCGCCGGCAACGAGACCGACGGATTCGGAATGGGAATCTCGATCTCCCCCGTGGTCGGTGGCTGCGTGGTGTCAGGGGGCGTGGTGCCTTTCTTCCCCAGCAGCAGGAACGCCCCGGCCGCCGCCCCGCCCGCTCCCAGCACGATCAACGGAATCGGGGCTCCGCCGCCGCGCCGGGGTTGCGCGCCGGGCACCTGACGTTCGCCTTCGGCGACCACCGGCGTGGCCCTGAGCGCGAGGCGCTCCAACGCCCCGGCGCGCACCGTGAACTCCTGCCGCCGCGCCGCCTGACCCGGGAACGTCACCTCGAGCTGGTAGCGACCCATGGGGCCGGCGAAGGTGAAGGGCAGGGGACCCGACCGCGCGGTCTCGGGCCACTGCCACGCATCGAGCGGGGTGATGCGCGCCGTCGTGCCCGTTACATCGGCCGAAATCGCCACGGCGCCATAGGCGTGCCGCAACTGGAGGGCAAGCTGGGCCGGCGTCAGGGTCTGCCGCGCGGCCGCACGCTGGTGCGCCTGGTCAATGACCGCGCGCACCGCCGAGAGCGCCGCGGCCTGGCGACCGCTCAGGTGCACGCCCACCAGCCGCCCATCCGAGTCAATCACGGGCCCCGCGTTCTCCGCCGGACTCACCGAATCGGCGATTTCCAACCGCGCCGTGGTTGGCAGGACGGGGATGCGCGTGCGCGTGTCCGCCGCGGTTCGACAATCCCGAAGCCCGAGCACCCAGGCGTACCCGGACGCGGGGAACTGCGCGGCCGGCGCCAGGGAATCCGTCCGCACCACCGGGAGCTGAATCACCACCAGATTGCTCGCCGTGTCCCACGCCGCAACCCGCACTTCGTCCCGTACCGTCCGATCAGGGCCGAGCTGCGCCTCGATGGCGTCCGCGCCGCGTATGGCCTGGTAGGACGTGATCGCAAGACCGTCCCGGCCCACAAACCCGCCGGTGGCGCATGAGGCCGCGGCCTGATAACGCTGCACGTTGAGCGGCACCAGCTGCTGGAAGGCGCGCGATCGCACGGCCTCGGCGATGGTGGCCGCCGCGGCCGGGACCAGGTTGAACTCGAGCACCGTGGTGATCCCCGGCAGCACTTCGCGGGTCACGTTGGTGGGCAGGTAGCCTTCCGCCGCTACCTGAATGCCGTGGGTGCCCGGGGGAGCGTTGATAGCCGCCCCAGACTGGACCACGCCCACGCCCTGAACCAGCGCGTTGACCGTTGCCGTGACCCGCGGCGCGATCACCCGCACCCGGCCCTGACCCGCGGGCGCGCCCGGGGCAGCCCACTCCCAGGAGGTCCGCGTGACGGGATCTCCCGGGCTCCCCTGCCGAGAGGCGACTTGCGCGTCGCGTGCCGCGGCGACCACCTGAGGAAGGAACGCGACCGTATCCACCACCATGTTCGGCGCCACCCGGAATCCCCAGCGCAGCCACGCGCGGCCCTCGACCTCGCGGTTCTCCTCGACGAGGATCTGTGCGAGCAGCTGGACACCGCGTTGCCATAGGCTGTCCGCCGGTCCTTCGGCGGGATTCAACGCGGCCCGGAGCAGGGTCTGCGCCCGAGCCGCGTCGAGGTCATCGTAGGCTTGGAAGGCGCCGCGCAGCCGGTCGTTGCGGGTCTGTTGCGCGTGGGCGACGGCGGGAACGACGAGCGTACTGAGGACGACAATCCGGGACAGCCGTCTCAGCGCTCCGAAAGGCATTCGGCCTATGACCTCGGGCGCAGGGGAACGCGAAGCAGAAAGATCTCGCCGGCCTTCACGGTGATTGACGTGTCAATGGTGACAAACCCCTCCCGTTCGATCCTGACCTGATGCGTGCCCGGCAGAACGGTATCCTCCACGCGTGCAGCCTGCTCCGCCTTGAGCGCGCCGTCAATCGTAATCTTGGCCCATCCACCTTGAATGCCGATCCTCACCACGCCGAGCTGCGACGCCGCACCACCGGCCGGCGGTCCGCTGGGAGGATTGGCCGCCGCGGCCGGGGTCTGCGCCTGCGTGGCGCGCGTTTGGCTTGGAGATACCTGCCCACCGGTCTGGGGCTGACCACCAGCGGCCACCACCCGCGCGCCGGAATACTGCACCGCAATCGCCTCGCCCGCCACCACCTCGACTCGGGCCGACTGCTGCTCATAGCCCGTGGCCGACATGCGAACCTCGTGCGGGCCAGGTGGAAGCTCGAAGCTCGAGGCGGTCATGCGACGCCCATCCACCGTGATGGTCCCACCGGCCGGCAAGCCGCGAACGCTCACCCGCCCGGTCGTGGGAGCGGCTGCTTCCGCGCCCGCGGCTACCACTTGCTCCTCGCCCGCGGGCTGTGCCGGCGTTGTGCCGCCGGCCTCGGCGCCACCTGCGGGAGTCTGCTGCTGCGACGTGGACGTGCTCGCCGTGCTCTTGGGCTTGAGCACCACGTAGCCCGCACCGGCCGCGCCCACCACGACCACCAACCCCGCCGCCATCACCAGGCCCCTGCGGCTCTTTTTCTCCGGCGCACGCGTCACCTTGGGCGGCGGCGTGGGCGGCGCCGTCGTCCCCGGCGGCCGCGGCGTCAACATCGTGGCCGCCTGGCTCGCGGCGATATGTGCCGCCTGCGATACCGCGTGCGCGTCCACCATCACCGTGGCCGAGTCCGAGGTGATCGCCAGCTCGGGCGTGGGCTCGCGCAGCGCCCTGACGAATCCGCTCACCGTCTGGAACCGCAACTCGGCCTTCTTCTCCAGCGCCTTGTGGACCGCCTGATAGACATGCGGCGGCAGGCCCGGCGCGACGGTCTCGAGTCGGGGCGGCGGAATCATGCAGTGCTTGTGCAGGATGTCTATGGCCGAATCGCCTTCGAACGGCACCTGGCCCGAGATCATGCGGTACGCCATCACGGCCACCGAGTACTGATCCGAACGCCCGGTGACGGGCCGACCCATGCCCTGCTCGGGTGACATGTAGTACGGAGTTCCCACCACCGAGCCGGATGCCGTGAGCGTTTGCTCGGTGAGAGCCTTGGCAATCCCGAAATCCGTCACGATGACGCGGTTGCGCGCGTCCAGCATGACGTTGGCGGGCTTGATGTCGCGGTGAATGACCTGGTGCTCGTGGGCGTAGTCGAGCGCGTCGGCCACCTGTTCCAGGATGTCAATGGCCTCCTCCAGCGGGAGCTTGCCCCGTTCCTTCAACACGTCATCGAGCGAGCGCCCCTCGAGGTACTTCATCGCGTACCAGAAAATCTTCCCCCGGTCCGCGACCCGGTAAATCGGGATGATGTTGGGATGATCCAGCGCGGCGGCGGTTTTCGCCTCGCGGAGGAAGCGGTCCACGCCGTGACCGAAGGTCAGCTCGGGCGGGAGGACCTTGATCGCGACCTTACGGTTGAGTCTCGTCTCCTTGGCCAGGTAGACGACCGCCATGCCGCCGCGGCCCAGCATCCGGTCAATCTCGAACTCACCGGCGGCATCGTCGCGCAGCAACTTCTCCATATGCGCGAACGCCGAGGAGTCCATCGAGGCCGTGGCGGCCTTTTGCCCCTCGGCATCGGAGACCTGCGACCCGCAACTGTGACAGAACTTCGCGTCATCAGGAATCGGGGTGGAGCAGTGCACGCACTGCATGCTGGTGAGGGCCTCCCGGGGGACGGCTCGGCGCTGGCGCGATGAACGCAAGTTTGCGGCCCGGACGCCCGCGCGTCAAGTACGCTTATCACCGTAGTTTACGTGACTCGCGTCACAGCCCAAGGCGCGGCGTTGTGTGGTGGGTGCGCGACAAGCCCGAGGCCGTCTATTTCGCCAGCTCGAAGGTGAGCGGCTGGCCCACGATCTCGAGCTTGACCAACCGTCGCGGCGACTCGCGGGTGACGTAGAACACCAGGGGCTGCTGGGAGCCCGAGACCTCGACCCGGAAGACCGAGAACGTCCCCGCCCCGACGGAGACATCGGCGGCGCCCGCGACGTTCACACTGAGCACCTTGACGGCGTTCTCCGACGCATCGAACGCGGCAACACTGAACGACGCGCCATCCTGCAGCGGCAGGGCCGCGACCAGAGGCTGGAAGGCGTTGATATCGGTGGTGCCGGCGGCTACGGTGGTGTCCACGTCGGTGATCCTGGGCCTCCCGGCCCGGGGATCAGGCGTTTGGGATCGCCCCTGAACTCGTCCCCCGCCATAGGTCAGTCGGGTCTCCATCGCCTGGCCCGCGCCGCTCCCCGTCTGCCGGACCGAGCGCACGCCGAGCGTTCCGGGATCGAGCACGACGGTGGTCGTCTGCTCGAGCCCTACCGCCGGGATGCTGGTTGATTCGGTATAGATCAGCGCGGTATCGGCGGGTTCGATACTGGCGGTCATGTAGCCGAAGGCGTTGCCCTGGACCAGCACCTGGAACGAATCGCGCCTCGCCACGAGTTGCAGTGGATCGAATGCCACCGGTGTCGCCGCTGCGGCGAGGGCCGCGGAGCTCAGCGGCTTTCCGTCGGTGTCCACCAGCGTGACGGGGGCGATCGCGGCGAGCCGGTCCCGAATGGCCGCACCGTCTCCCACGACCACGATGAGGGCCGAGTCCGGTTGAATGACACGCTGCGCCGCCGCGCGGGCGTCCGCCGCCGTAACCGCGTCGAGCCGTTCACGGTAGGTGCGCAGGTGATCGTCCGGCAGGCCGAGGAGGCGCACCGTGGAGACTTGCGAGGCCACCTGCTGCGGGGTTTCGATCGAACGCGGGAACGAGCCGATGAGGTACCCCTTGGCGGCGGCCAGTTCGCTGTCCGCCACCGTCTCGGTGCGCATCCGACGCAGCTGGACCAGCAGTTCATTGAGCGCGCTGTCCGTCACGGCCGTGCGTACCTCGGTGCCTGCCGAGAAGTAGCCGATGTCGAGGCTGCGGGTGAGGCCGGAGTGCGCGCCGTAGGTCCAGCCTTTTTGCTCTCGCAGGATCTGGAACAGGCGCGAATCGGCGCCGCCGCCCAGGATCTGGTTCATGATCGCCGCCGCCGCGTGCGCCGGATCGGTCGGGCCGAGGGCGAGGTTGCCCACCACGATGTTCGACTGAGCCGAGCCGGACCGATGCACCAGCACGATCTCGGTGGGCCGGGCGGGCGGAGGAGGAGGCGCGCGCGGTTGCGCCGGTGGCCTCCCGCGCCAGCCGCCCAGATGACGCTCCACCAGGCGGCGGGTATCGGCGAGCGTCAGGTCGCCCGCCACCACGAGCAGCGCGCCCTCAGGTTTGAGCCACTGGGCGGCGAAGCTCCGGAGATCGTCGCGCGCGAGCTCGCGCACCGAGGCTTCGTTCACCGATCGCCCGTAGGGATGCTCGCCGTAGAGCCGTTTGCTGAACTCGCGACTCGCGAGCGAGGCCGGGTTCGACTTCTCGAGCTGAAGCGCGGAGAGCGTGCGCTGGCGCGCGAGCTCGAGCTCTTCCGCCGGGAAGGTGGGGTTCAGCACCACATCGGCCAGCAGCCCGAACGCCACATCGAGATGATCGGTGAGCGCGCTGGTAGAGACGGTGAACAGGTCGCTCCCCGCGCCGGAGGTCAGGCTCCCGCCCACGCCCTCGATCTCCGAGGCGATCTGCTCCGCCGTTCGACTGGTCGTGCCCTTGGTGAGCAACTCGGCGGCCATCTCCACCAGTCCCTCGCGCCCGGGCGGATCCAGCCGCGCGCCCGCCCGCAGGGCCAGCGTGAGGCTGACGAGCGGCAGCTCGTGGTTCTCCACCAGGATGAGCTGGATGCCGTTCGCCAGCCTGGCCTCCCGGAAGGGCGGGAAGGCCATGGAACGAAGCGGCGCCGGGGGCGGGGGCTCCGTGGGGAACTGGGCCAACGCGGGCGCCGGGGCGACGCTGATCAACGAGATGATCGCGAGCAGCGCCAGGCGATGCCCGGCAATGGCCGGCGATCGGGCGCCTCGACAGGCGATGACGGGCCGCGGCGGGCGAGGGCGAGCCAGAGCGGGCAGCGGCCCATGCGGGGCAGGGGCGGGGGACAAGATCGCCCTCGATGGCCGCCAACCGTCCCTGATCGCTCCCCGCTCCCTCACTGGCCACTCCCCCTCGGCAGCACCACGATCGCCACGCTGTTCTCCGGCACCAGATACCGCCGCGCCGCGCGCTGGAGATCCGCTGCGGTCACGGTCATGTAGCGATCCAGATCCGTGTACATGTCGTCAATGCTCGGGTGATCGTGCGCGTAGTGCTGAAGGCGCTCGGCCACCGCCATCGTGGTCTGGAGACCGAAGATGTTGCCGGCGCGGAAATCGTTTCTGGCCTTGGCCAGTTCTTCCTCGGTTACCAGCGAATCGCGCATCCGCGCCACCTGGGCCGCGAGTTGCGCCTCGAGCGTGTCGGCCGACACGCCCTGGTTGGCCACGGCGATGGCCGCGAAGAAGCCGGGGCCCCGTCGCGAGGCCGATTGGGCGAACGCGCTCAGGGCCGACTGCGCGCGGCGCACCAGGCTGAGGTTCAGCCGCGAGCTTTCGCCCCCGCCCAGAATCGTGCCGAGCAGCGCGAGCGCCGGTGTGTCGGGATCGTCGTGCGGCGGGATGCGGTAAGCGATGATGACGGCGGGCAGGGTGGCCAGCGGATCCCGCCATTCGTGCCGCCGGGTGCCCGAGCCGAACCCCGGCGCGCAGGAGACCGGCGGGATCGCAGCCCCCCGCGGGATCTCGCCGAAGTACCGCGCAATGAGCTCCCGGGCTTCGGCCGCGACGAAATCGCCCACCACGGTGAGCGTGGCGTTGTTGGGAACGTAGTACTGTGCGAAGAATGCCTGAACCTCCTCGACCTTGGCCGAGTCGAGATCGGCCATGGAACCGATCACGCTGTGCGCGTAGGCAAAACAGGTGGCGGAGTCGTACAGCAGGGTCAGGCCCTCGAGAATCGCCGGTTGATATGGCTGATTGTCCACCCGCAGCCGCCGCTCTTCTTTCACGGCTTCCCGCTGGTTGTGGAAATTCTCCGGCGTCACGGCCAGCGAGCGCATGCGATCGGCCTCCAGCCACAATCCGAGATTCAGCCGATTGGCGGGCAGCGTCTGGTAATAATTGGTGCGGTCCTCGCTGGTACTGGCGTTCACCGCGCCGCCGGCGCGCTCGATGAGCTGAAAATGCTCGCCCTTGCCCACGTGCGCGGTCCCCTGGAACATCATGTGCTCGAACAGGTGCGCGAATCCCGAGCGGCCGGGCCGCTCGTTGCGGCTGCCCACGTTGTACCACACGTCCACCGTGACGATCGGGGTCGAGTGGTCTTCCGACAGAATGACCCGGAGACCGTTGGGCACGGTGTAGGTCTCGTAGCGGAGCCGGGATTGAAGGGCGGCGGCGTGGGCGGCGGCGGCGGCCGCGGGGACGGCAGCAGGGCCGGTCTGCGCCCGGAGGTTCGAGGCTGCGCAGGCCATCCACGCCACCAGGGCCGGCGTCAGCGTTCGCGTCATTGCATCCCCCGGCTCACCGCCAACCATCCCGTCACGTGACTGTCCTCCGGCGGTCGTGTGACCAAAGATACGCCGACCGCGGTCAGCGCGTTCACCGCCAGCCCCACCAGGCCTTCGTGGATACTCCAGGGCCGCCAGGCCGGTTGGATCACGAGGAGCAGGGTGACGGCCACCCCGATCACCAATCCCGCCACGATACCGGGCGCCGTGGCTCGCCGCCACAGGAACGCGGCGTACACCGCCGGCGCGAGCTGCACCACCGCGCCGTACGCCATGAGCAGCAACCCGACCAGGGAACGCCCGCTGATCAGCGCCATCACGTACCCGAGCACGCCGGCCGCGACGGCCACGCGGCGGATCATGGCTCGGCGGGTGTGGTCGTCCGGCGAGCGGCCGCTGAGCTGGCGATACACGTCCTCGATGGCCATCGAGCCCGCGCCATGCACCAGCGCGTCACCGGTGGACATGGAGGCCGCGAGCGCGCCGGCGCAGAAGAGCCCGATCACCACGGCGGGCAGACCGGAGGAGAGAACGACGTGGGGCATGACGGCGTCCGGCTGCAGCGGCGGGGTGGGGAAGAGCACCCCCGCGAACCCCACCATGAACAGGGGCACGAGAAACAGCTGGAAGGTGGGAAACAGGGCGATGGTGCGACGAATGGTGGCATCGTCCTTGGCGGCAAACGCCTTCATGAACAGGTGGGGCCACATCACGAAGCCCAGCGCCGATACCAGGATCGCCGAACTGTACTCGAAGGGCGGCCACGGCGTTCCGTCGGCGGCGAGCCCCGGCACCGTGAGCAGTTCCGGCCGAGCGGCGGCGATGCGTTCGAACATCGGTCCGATGCCGCCATACAAGTGGTAGGGCACGTAGATCCCGAGCCCCCAGGCGATGATGATCATGAACGCGCCCTGGAACACGTTGGTCCAGCCCACGCCCAGCACCCCGGAGCGCCACACGTACACCAACACCACCGCGTAGGCCAGCGCCGAGCCCAGCCACTCCGGCACGTGGCCCACGGTGACCTGCTGGATAACGATGCCCGCCCCTTTCATTTGGAGGGCGATATACGGGATCATAGCGACGACACTCACCGCACCCGCGGTCGCGGCCACCCAGGGGCTCCGAAACCGATCTGCCAGCATGGACGCCTGGGTGACGTACCCGTGTTTGCGGCCGACGCGGGCCGCCCACACGCCCAGCGCCAGGTATGGCGCCATGCCGAGCACGCCGTACGTGAGGATGTAGTAGGCCGCCCCGCCGCGACTGTACGCCCACCCGGGGCCGCCGAGGAAGGCGAACGCGGAGAAGACGGTGGCGCCGGTGACGAAGTACATCAGCACGGTGCCGAAGCCGCGATCGCCCGCGACGTAGCCGGCGACGGTCGCGGTGCTCCGCCGGCCTGCCAGCGTGCCGATCAGGAGGTTGGCGGCCAAATACAACGCCACCACGGCTGCCACGACGCGCCAGTCCGTCACCCGGCCCCCGCCGACGGCCCGGCGCGGCTCACGAGGCGGGCGGCCCGTGAGCCCGGTGCACGAGATAGAGCACGACAGCGGCGCCGATCACCCATAGTACCGGCCAGGCGAACGCAAACGGCAGCCCGAGCACCAGGGGCCTGATGGTATTGAAGGGCCGCACGCCGGGATACGTGACGAACACGGCCATCAGCGCGAAATACCCGGCCGCGAGCCAGTTGGCGGCGCGCTTCACGGGGGCAGCTCGCCCCGCATGCGGCGCTCCCGGAGACGTTTCAGCTCCATCTTGGCCTCCCGCGCGCGGCGGGAGAAATACGCGAAGGGAACGAGCGCGCCGCCTCCCACGCCAAGCACCAACACGAGGGCCGTCGCCGGGACGTCGCCAGCGCCCGCCACCATCCAGATCAGGGCAAGCTCGGCGGCCACCGTGACCGCGGCGAAACTGTCACGCAGGTGGGCCATGTCCTCTCGATACGCGTTCAATCGCAACTCGCCAGCGGTGGCCGCCGCCCCGCTCGCGAGCAGGGTGCCGTCGAACCTGTAGATGGCCCCGCAGCGCGGGCAAACCTTTAGCGGTCGGGCGAAGAGACTCTTCAGTCCTTCGCGCCAGTATCGGCTTCCGCGCAGCCGCCGAAGGGGGTGCTTCAGGACCTCGAGCGCGGCGCCGCAGTGTTGACAAAGCACCGATCCCGGAGCGGTCATCGGGGGAAGGGGCGAGGCGGGACGAGGAGAGGCGAGGGAGGACGAGGGAAGGCGAGAGCAGAGCTCTCAACTCCGCGCCCGCTCGCAAAACAGCGCCTGGAGCCGCCGGGTCACGGGTCCGGGCGTCCCGTTGCCGACCGGGGCGCCATCCACCCGCACGATGGGCATGACCTCCATGGTGGTGCCGGCGAGGAACATCTCGGCGCATCGCGACAACTCGTGATGAAACACGGGGGTCTCGCGCGCCGCGATCCCGACGTCGCGGCACAGATCGAGCACCGCCGCCCGGGTGATGCCGGGGAGGATGTAATTGGTCCGCGGCGCCGTCCGTACTTCGCCGTCCAGCACGAAGAACACGCTGGTGTGGCTGCCTTCGAGCACCACGCCATCGCGCACGAACAGCGCCTCGACCGCGCCCGCGTCGCGGGCTCGCTGGTTCGCCATGCAATTGGGCAGCAACTGCACGGTCTTGATATCGCAGCGAGTCCATCGGATGTCCGGCACCGTGATCGTGACGACCCCCACGGCGGGATCCCCCCTGGGCGTGAACCGGCCCGCCTGCGCGTACACGGTGGGCGGCACGGCGGGGTCGGGGAAATGATGCGTGCGGGGCGCCGCGCCGCGGGTGACCTGTAGGTACACCGTGGCGTCGCCCTGCATGAGGTCGTTCACCCGAATCAGTTCCCCGAGCGCACCCGCCAGGTCATCCAGGTCCACGCCGTCGAGATAGCTCTCACGCAGGCCGTACCGCAGTCGGTCCAGGTGAGGTCCGAGCGCAAAGAACTTGCCGTGGTACGAGCGGACCACCTCGTAAATGCCGTCGCCGAAGAGGAACCCCCGGTCATCCGGGGAGATGCGAACCTGATCCTTGGGAAGCAGCTGGCCGTTGAAGTAAACCGTGGGCGTCATGGGAGGCGTGGCCGATTGAGTGGCCTAAGGTTAGTGAGGGTGAGACCAGCGGCAAGACCGAAGTGTGTTGGGCGCGCTAGCCCGCGCGGCCGCTCCTCACACCCCACAGCAACACCGCCCAGCCCGCGAGGAACCCGAGCCCCCCGATCGGCGTCACCGCCCCCCACCAACGCGCGCCGGTGCCCGCGAGCAGGTAGAGCGATCCGCTGAACACCACGGTGCCCCCGAGGAACAGCCAGCCCGCGAGGGCCAGCGCGGGCGCTTGCCATCGGTCGAACAGGAGGGCCGCGAGCAGCGTGGCCAGCGCGTGATACATCTGATAGCGGGCCGCCGTGTCGAATACCTCGAGCGCGTCAGCTCCCAGCCGAGCGCGCAGCCAATGCGCCCCGAAGGCTCCCGCGGCCACGGCCAGGAATCCGCTGGCGGCCGCCAGCCCGGCGAGCCAACGCGCGGCCGTCATGACTCAGGCCCGATGAGACCCGCGTCCCGCAGCACCTCACGCGCTACCTCGAGCTGATCGCTTCGAACCAGGAGGGCCGTGCCTTCCGGCAGGGGGCCGAGCCACATCCCCTCCGGTGACTGAATCACCGATCCGATGTCAGCCTGCCGGAGAAGATCGGCCGCCATCTCCGCGTCCGCCCGCCTTCGGAAATGGGCCACCGCCGCCGTCCAACTCATCTCGGCACCGGGTCTCGACGATCGCGATCCTGCCCCGGCCGCCGCGGCGCGCCTGCGGTGCCCGGGCCCGTCACCGCGCTGGGGAACAAACGGAGCGGGGTGGTGCGGGTGGCCGCGCGCTTCATCTCGTCCGGCAGCGGCAGCGCGAGGAATCGCGCCAGGTTTTCGCCCATGCTCTTGATTCCGGGGCTGGGCCAGTCCGTCCCCCAGAGCACGCGATCGCCGATCTCGGCGAGGCGGGGGAAGTACTCGAGGAGCTTCCCCGGGGGTATGCCCGACAACTCGAGAAACACGTTGGGGTGGCGCCGCAAGATGAAGAACGCTTCGTCCATCCAGAGGGGCCGGCCGCCGTGCGCCATGAGAATGGTGAGATCGGGGAAATCTATCGCCACGTCGTCGAGTTCCATGGGGCGGCCGTACTTGGACCGCGCGCCCGGGAAGACACTGGTGCCGGTGTGCACCATGACCGGAAGCCCGCGCTCCTCGCAGCGACGATAAATGCGCCCCAGCGGCTCCAGCCCCTGGGTGTACGCGTTGGCGGGAAACGCCTGATGGCAGGGATGGATCTTGAGGCAGCGGATCCCGAGGGACAGCAGGCGCTCCACCTCGCCCTCGGGATCGGTGGTGAAGCGCGGGTGCACCCCGCCGAACGGGATCAAGCGCTCGGGGGCGGCGCTGGCATAGCGCGTGGCGAAATCGTTGGTCTCGTTGGTGAACCCCATGATGTCGGGACTGGGGTAGTTGATCAATCCCGCACGCCAGATGCCCTCGCGGTCCATCAGCTCGAGGAGCGCCTTGGGATCATCCATGATGGCTGCAAGCCCGTCCCACAGCGCCTCTTTCCCGCGCCGCATCACCGCCAGCACGTCGGGCTTGAGCTGGCGCCACGGCTGGATGTGAATGTGAATGTCCGTGACGCCGGGCCGGCCGGTCTCGGTCATTTCCCTGTGAACTCCGGCGCCCGCTTGGCCAGAAACGCGGCGACTCCCTCCGCCTTATCCTCGGACGAGAACGCGAGACCGAACAGGGTGGCCTCATGCCGCACCCCCTCGTCCAGCGGGGTGCGCACGCTGGCGCGCACGGCCTCCTTGATGAGCCGCAGGGCGACCGGGCTCTTAGCGGCGATCTTCTCGGCGAGCGCGCGCGCCTGTGGCATCAGGTCGCTCACCGGCACCACGGCGTCCACCAGGCCGATGCGCAACGCCTCGGTCGCATCAATCAGGTCGCCGGTGTAGAGCAACCGGTAGGCCGCACCAAGTCCCACGAGCCGCGGAAGCCTCTGGGTTCCACCCCCGCCTGGGAGGATGCCGAGGTTGACCTCGGGCTGGCCCAGCTTGGCGGTATCGGCCGCGAGGCGGATGTCGCAGGCCATGGCCAGCTCGCAGCCGCCGCCCAGGCAGACCCCGTTGATCGCGGCAATGATGGGCTTGGGGA
>CAZVKD010000055.1:1334-12832 GCA_964627675.1 uncultured Gemmatimonadaceae bacterium | reverse complement strand
TACTTCGGCAAGGACCGGAAGCAGGTCTACCGGTGGATCGCCGGGTACAACATCAGTGTGGCGGTGTGGGTTGGGATCATTGCGCTCGCCGGCATCGCCGCCGAGACCGGCGTGGTGATGCTCATCTACCTGGATGAGGCCTTCCACCGGCGTCGGGGCGAAGGGCGGATGCGAACCGCGGCGGATCTTGCGGCGGCGGTGCACGAAGGGGCGGTGGAGCGGCTGCGCCCCAAGATGATGACCGTCACGGCGATCATCGCCGGGCTCGCGCCCATTTTGTGGGGCGGGGGCACCGGCGCCGACACCATGAAGCGCATCGCGGCCCCGATGGTGGGCGGGATGGTGACCTCCACCGTGCTCACCCTGGTGGTGATCCCGGCCATTTATCTGCTCTGGCGCCGCCATCAGCTCGAAGCGCTCGCCGCGGGCGCGATCGTGCGAGGCGCCGGCGCCTAACGTGTCGCGCCTGACAGGAGGGAATCCAACCGCCGCCGGGCTTCCCCCCACCGAGCGGCCATTCCCCGGTTGGGAAACGGGATCGCGCCTGTGGTTGCCGCGAGGATCGCCGGGTAGTAGGGGTCGGCCGCGAGCGAGGGCTGCCGGTAGGCGCTCAGCGGGGCGGGCATGAGGTAGCGCGGGATCGCGGCCGGGCCCGCATCGCCGGCCATCGCGATCCACTCGTGGGTCTCGGGTTGATTGAGGTAAGCCGCGAAGGTTCGGGCAGCCGCCTCGCAGCGGCGGTCGCAGCCGCGTCGTAATACCAGCGCGTCCACGAACACCACCGGGCGCCTGCCGCGCCCCAGCGGTGCCGCCGCCAGGGAGATCCCGCGATCCCCGCGCGCGCGTTGCAGCATGGGATGCAGATGCTCGGAAAACCCGATGAACGCGTCCACTCGGCGCTCGGCGAATGCCCGGGCGGCCGTCTCCGCGCTCGCCCCATAGGGCCCGCCCGCGAGGCACGGATTGCCCTCGCCCGCCCGGCAGGCGCCCACCACGGCCCGGAGCCCTTGCAGGACCACCGAGTCCGCGGGCGGCAGCGCGGCGTCCGCCGAGACCTCGCCGTAGGTATCCACCCAGGCGTCGAGATAGAGCGCGGTGAGGTCCCAGTCCCCGGCGAACTTGGCGGCCAGCCCCGGCGTGCCGGGCGTCGTCCGGCGCAGCGCCGCCGCGAGCTGCTCGGCGGAAGCGGCGGCCGTGATCGAGGGCTCGCGCGAAAACAGGAAGTGGCTGCACAGCCAATGCGGCACGCCGAACGTCCCGCCGTCCAACGTCACAGCGGCCACGGCCGCCGGATGCCAGTCCGCGCGGCCCGGCGGGTCGCTCCAGGGGCGCACCAGGCCGCCGTCGGCGAGGTCACCCAGGAGCGCCGCGTCCACTTCGACTAAGTGAAAGCCGCCCGCGCTGATCGGCAGCGTGAGCATGCTGCGGAGGGAGTCGAGGTCGTAAGACGCCCCGCTCGTGGGGTCCAATGAGGCGAGCCGGAGATCCACTGAAGGATGCCGGCCCTCGAACTCGGCCTCGATCCGCTGGAGCAAGCCGCGATAGCCGTCGGCTGCGGCATCGGGGATGTAGGGGTATAGCGCCACGCGGAGCACCGTCGGCTCGCCGCAACCCAGCGCGGCGAGCAGCACGAGGAGGGTGGTTGCGGAACCATTCATCGGCGGGACGGCCTCGCTCACGCGCCGGCGGCGCCGAAGGGCGCGCCCCGCGCTTCGAGCAGCCGGCTGCGGCGGAGCCAAGAGCTTGCTAGGTCAGACCCAGCCGCTTCTCCAGGTGAGTCTTCACCCCGGGCGTAATCACGCCGCGCTTGAGCGCGCCGTCAATCGCCGCCTGGATCGCCGCCCGATCGGCGTCCACCTTGCGATCCCGCAACTCCTGGATCACGCGAGCCAGGCGCTGGTCGTACTCGCCGTGCTTGAGCCTCCCGGCGTCCATCTCGGACTTGAGCTTCTCGAGTTCTTGTACAAGACGCTGCACGGTGACAGGCTCAGCCATGGCGCGACCTTACGGTTGAAGGGAATCGTGTCGGGGCGGAGAATCTAGTCTGCGGGTGACTCAATCTGCAATCGGCCATCCGCGAGCGGCTGGCCGCCAATGGCGCAGCGTCAGCGCCGCTTCGCCTTGATCAACACCGCGATCTCGTCCGGCCGCGGGTTCTCGAAGTCCAGCCGAATCCGCCCGTCAGGCGTCTCTGAGACGACCGCCGGAATGGAGCTGGCGGTGAGATACCAGCCCTCGGGCAGCACCACCGCATTGCGCGGCCGGCCGAACACGCGATCCCACACCAGCTCCTCGCCACGGAGCCCGTAGCGACTCGAATCCGTGTAGGTCTCCCAGATCCTGAGGCGCGCCGAGCGGCCTGGTGCGACCGGCGGGAATCCGATCACTACCACTTCGGTGGCCGGCGTCACGGCCTGGCCGACGTCAAGGCCGGCCCGGCTGATCGCCTCGCCCCGCAGGATCTCGGTTGCGAGTTTTTCCCCTGTATCCAGCAGCACGGCCGACGGGTTGGATACCGTGCTCCCGGCCCGCACCACGTTGAGGTACATGCTCTGGCCCGCGCGCCATTCCGTGTAGTCGTGGTAGAGATCGAACGCGTGGGTCTCTGGTTGCCGCAGGAAGTACACGATCTCGCGATCCTGGCGCGCGCGCTCGGCGAGGCGGGCCGTCTCGCTCTGGGCGAGGAGAGGAGCGGCGGCACCGCCGGCCGCACAGGCCACGATCCAGGCCCGGCTTCTCATCGCGCGAGCTTCCGCCCCCGGACCACGAGGGGGACCGCCGCGGGGCCGGGGTTCATGAAGCTTACGGCAATCCGCCCGTCCGGCTCGCTCAGCACCTGCGAGGGATAGTTGCATGCCACCAGCTCGTACCCGGCCGGAAGCACCACCGCGTTGCGCCGGATACCGAGCGAGCGGTCGAACACCACGCTGTTTCCCTCCACCCGATAGCTGCGAGGATCGCGGTAGGTCTTGAGAATCCGGAGCCGCACGCCGCCGCCCTCCGGCACCGCTCGCGGCAGGTAGACCTTGATGTAGGACGTGGCGGTGTCCGCCGTCGGGTGCCCTTCGCGCCGGGCCTCGGTTCCGGGCACGATCTCGAAGCGCAACGGCTCGCCGGTCATCAGGTCAATCACCGACTCGTCGCTCGCCTCGCTGCCGCGCCGAATCGTGTTGAAGTAAACCAGAGCCCCCGGTGTGGTGGCGGTCACGTCGTAAATGATTCGGAACTGGGCCGTGCCGGGCTCGAGCAGCTCGTAGCGGGTGTACTCGTCTTCTTCGGTCTGTGGCGCGGTCAAACGGGGAGCACCTTGTGCCGCGAGCGGCGTCGCGGGGAAGGCGAGCGTGGCTGCCAGGGCGACCAGGCGGGCGAATGAGCTAGCGGTCACGGCGGGAATGTATTGCCAAGGCGGGCATGACGCACCGGCCGCGGCATAGCCCGCGCCGGCCCGACGCTCGCTTCGCGACAATGGTGGCCGCGTTCACGATGAGCGCGGGCTCACGGGTGCACGCGCGGCCAGGCCGCCGTTGACCCGGCGCCGTGCAGGCGCTATCTCGCCCGGAGTCCTTTATCCGGAATTGCGCCATGCGGCGAACCATCCTGATCGGCGCTGCCTTCCTCGCGGTGGGAGCGGCGGCGCTCCTGGCCCACGACCTCTTCATCAAGCTGGACACGTTCTTCCTCCAACCTGGGGCACGCGTCTCGGTCCCCGTGTTGAACGGGACGTTCAATGTGAGTGAGAACTCACTGGAGTGGGAGCGAATCGCTGACTTGAGCCTCGTTTCGTCCTCTGGGAGGCAGCGGTTGCCGGCCTCTGCGTGGAGTGCCAAAGGCGACACGAGTTGGGTCTCGTTCACGGCCGGTGGTCCGGGCACACGCGTACTGGGGTTCTCGGTGCGACCCCGAGAACTCGAGTTGTCAGGCGCAGACTTCAACGCCTACCTCGAGGAGGAAGGCATCGCCAACATCCTCGCGCTTCGCCGCGAGAAGAACGAACTCACCCAGGGCGCCCGCGAGCGATACTCCAAGCATGTCAAGGCGATCTTCCAGGTCGGTGAGCCGCGCACGGCCGCGTTCGCCACGGTGCTCGGCTACCCGGCCGAGATCGTCCCGCTCACCAATCCCTATGAATTGAAGGCGGGAGGCGCGCTTCGCGTCCGCTGTTTGGTGGACGGGAAGCCGCTCGGCGGGCTCACGGTGATCTGGGGCGGTGAGGGGCCGGGTGGGTCCGTGATCGCACCGAGATCGGTGATCGCGGGGCCGGACGGGACGGCGACCGTAGACGTGGATCGCCCCGGACGCTGGTACTTGAAGTTCGTCCACATGACCCCTGTGACTCAGCAGGGGCTCGATTACGAGTCCAAATGGGCGACGATGACGTTCGAGGTGAGATAGCAGAATCGCAGCCGACGACCGGAGGCTTCCGAGGCGTCCGGCGTCGTGGCACGGTCGTCTGCAGCGACACCCTTTCGACTGCGGCCAACCGCAGTGAATCCTCGACACCGATCACGATTCGGTTCTGGCGCTCACTGATGGCGCCAAGCGTTACGCCGTCTATAGGAAGACCGATGTCCCTCAGCGCGGAATACCAGCGCGAAATTCCGGCCCTCGCGCTCCGTCGGCTGGCGATCGCAGGCGCCATTGAGAGCGATTCCCACCAAAGTCACAGGACGGCCTCGGCGTTTCACAGCGACCTCCCCTCTTCTATCGCAGTGATGAAGCGGACCTGTGAAGCTCATTTTTTGCACTTGTCAACCAGCTGTGAGGGCGGTCCCGTGCCATTTGCCCGTCTTCCATCAGTCGGTGTAGGCTTAAGGGCCCGCTGAACAGGCAGCCTATGACCGATCCCAACCCCCGGCTCGCCGCGATTGACGTGGGCACCAACTCCTTCCGCCTGGTGGTGGCGGAGGTGGAGCCCGACGGGACCTACCGCGTCCTGGACGAGGAACAGGAGATGACGCGCCTGGGCCGGGGACTCTTCAAGACCGGCCGCCTGGCCCACGTGCCCATGGAGCGGTCGCTCGAAGTGCTGGGCAAGATGAAGGCGATTGCCGAAGGTTTTCAGGTGGCCGAGCTCAGGGCCGTGGCGACCAGCGCGGTGCGGGAGGCATCGAACGGTCGCGCCTTTTTGCGCGAGGTCTGGAAGCGCCATCGCCTCAAGGTGGAGGTGATCTCGGGAGACGAAGAGGCGCAACTCGCGTTTCAGAGCGTCAACCGGCACTTCAACCTCGAGGGTCGTTCCGTCGCCATCGTGGACATCGGCGGCGGCTCGGTCGAGGTGATCCTGGTGGCCGACGGCGTGATTGATCAGGTCCATTCGCTCCCGCTCGGCGCCGTCCGACTGACCGAGAAGTACGTCAAGTCCGATCCGCTCAGGCGCAAACACTGGAAGGCCTTGAGGCGCCACATTGACTCGGTCATGCAGCGGGTGGTTGGCGAGCCGCCGTTCACCGCCGAGGTGATGATCGGCAGCGGCGGGACGTTCTCCAACCTGGGCCAGATGATGCGGTACGCCCGCGACGGGCAGGCGGGCCCCCTCACCGGCTACGCCCTGAGCCGCGCGGAGGTGATCCGGCTGCGCGACCGGTTGCGCGAAACCCCGCTGGGCGCCCGCCGGCAGATCCCTGGTGTGAACCCCAAGCGCGCTGACATCCTGCTCGCGGGCGTCGCGGTCGTCGCCCGGCTGTGCCGCCACCTGGGCACTCAGCGCGTGGAAGTGAACGACCGCGGCATCCGCGACGGCGTGCTGCTGGCGATGATCGCGGACCGGCTGGGGCCCGAGGCGGCGGCGAAACCGGAGCCGCTCGACCGGCTGGAGCGGGTGCGGCAGTTCGCAGAGAAGTGCCGCTCGAACGTACGTCACTGCGGGCACGTGGCGCGGATTGCCGGGGAGATCTTCGACGGCCTCAAAGGCGCCTTCGAACTGCCCGAGCAGGGCCGGGACATCCTCACCGCTGGCGCGCTGCTGCACGACATCGGGTATCTGATCAACCACGCCAAGCACCACAAGCATGCGTATCACCTGATCATGCACGGCGACCTGCCGGGGTTCTCGGCGCGCGAGGTGGAGCTGATCGCCAACGTGGCCCGGTACCATCGCCGCGCCATGCCGCGGAAGTCCCACGAGAATTTCGCCCGGCTCGACCCGGCGGATCGCCGCCTCGTGCGCCAGCTCGCTGGGATTCTCCGTGTCGCCGACGGGCTCGATCGCACGCACACGCAGGCCGTGTCCGGCCTCCGGGTCGTGGTCGAGGACGATCACATCGAGGTGCGCGTCCGGGCCCCGCGGTATCCGCGGGTGGATGTCGAGGATGCGGTTCGGAAGTCCAGGCTGTTGCGCAAGGCCTTCGACGCCAAACTCGCGATCGAGTGGGTGAAGGAGCGGGTGCCCGCGGCAACGGCGGGCGCTGCGAAACCGGGGACCGGAGGTGGGGCGTGACCGAGCGGCCGGTCCCGACGTATCCGCCGGAGGTGTATCTCAACCGCGAGCTGAGTTGGCTCGAGTTCAACGGTCGTGTGCTGGAGGAGGCGGCCGATCCCGCCACGCCGCTGCTCGAGCGTCTCAAGTTCCTGGCCATCTTCAGCTCGAACCTCGACGAGTTTTTCGAGGTCCGGGTGGCGGGGTTGCAGCAGCAACTGTACGCCGGACTGGAGCCGCAGGACTACGGCGCCGACGGACTCGACGCCGCCGAACAGCTGGCGCGCCTCGATCAGCGCGCGCACGAGCTGGTGGATGCGCAGTATCGGCTCCTGACGGCGGAGGTATTCCCGGGACTCGCGGCGCAGGGGATCGAGCGCGTGCGGTACGAGGACCTCACGGAGGCCGAGCAGCGGCACGTGGACCAGTTGTTCCGGTCCAACATCTATCCCGTGCTCACGCCGCTGGCGATCGACCCGGGGCACCCCTTCCCACACGTGCACAACAAGAGTCTCAACATCGCCCTGCTGGTCGAGGGCCTGCGCGAGCGGGGCGATCGGCGGCTGTTCGCCGTGGTGCAGGTGCCCAGTGTGCTCGCCCGCATCGTCGTGCTCCCGGATTCGGGCGAGCGGATCCGATTCCTGCTGCTGGAGGATCTGATTGCCGCGCACTTGGAGGAGCTGTTCAGCGGCTTCCAGGTGCTGGCCCACACGGTATTCCGCGTCACCCGGAACTCGGATCTC
This sequence comes from uncultured Gemmatimonadaceae bacterium, assembly GCA_964627675.1. Taxonomy (GTDB): domain Bacteria; phylum Gemmatimonadota; class Gemmatimonadetes; order Gemmatimonadales; family GWC2-71-9; genus JACQHC01. Next base: position 5,674 of record CAZVKD010000055.1, on the reverse strand, counting down.
ACCATCGAAGAGGACGAGGCCGAGGATCTGCTCGAGACCATCGAGGAAACGCTGCGGCAGCGCCTGCGCGGCGAGGCCGTGCGGCTGGAGATCTCGGCCGACGCCGACGAGCGCTTCGTGCAGATGCTGGTGGAAAACCTGGATCTGGCCGAGCGTGACGTGTACCGCATACCCGGGCCGGTGGACCTGTCGGCGTTCTGGGCGCTGCACCGGCGCGAGGGCTTCCGCACCCTGCACGACGAGCCGCTCATGCCGCGCGTGCCCCCGCCGCTCGCCGGGGGCCGCAACATCTTCGAAGTCATCCGGGAGCAGGACCTCCTGGTGCACCATCCCTACGAGTCGTTCGGCTGCGTGGTGGAGTTCATTGACCGTGCGGCCGACGACCCTGACGTGCTGGCCATCAAGCAGACCCTGTATCGCACCAGCGGTCCCTCGCCCATCATCTCGGCGCTGGCCCGGGCCGCGCAGAACGGCAAGCAAGTCACCGCCCTCGTGGAACTGAAGGCGCGGTTCGAGGAGGAGAACAACATCGTGTGGGCCCGCTCGCTGGAAGAGGCGGGCGTCCACGTGGTTTACGGCGTGGTGGGGCTCAAGACGCATTGCAAGGCGGCGCTCGTGGTGCGCCGCGAGCCGGAGGGCCTGCGCCGGTACGTGCATCTTTCCACGGGCAACTACAACCCCACGACCGCGCGGATCTACACCGACCTGGGCTTGTTCACCGCCCGGCCCGAATACGGGGAAGACGTGAGCGAGCTGTTCAACCTGCTGACCGGGTATTCGCACGGCCATTCCTGGAAGCGCCTGTTGGTGGCGCCGCTCGGTTTGCGGGAAAAGGTGATCGAGTTGATTGACCGCGAGCGCGCCAACGCCGCGGCGGGCCTCCCGGCGCGCATCGTGGTGAAGATGAACGCGCTGGTGGAGCCGTCGGTGATCGAAGCGCTGTATCGCGCCTCGCAGGCCGGCGTGGCGATTGACCTCGTCATCCGCGGGATCTGTTGCCTGCGCCCGGGAATCCCCGGGGTGTCCACCGGCATTCGGGTCACGTCCATCGTGGACAAGTTCCTGGAGCACTCGCGCGTCTTCTACTTCGCCAACGCCGGGAATCCCGAGATCTTCCTGGCCAGCGCCGATTGGATGCCCCGGAACTTCTTCCGGCGCATCGAGGTGATGTTCCCCATCGAAGACGAGCGCCTGAAGCAGCGCATCATGGAGGAGATCCTCCCGGTGACCCTGGCCGATAACGTGAAGGCGCGCGAGCTTCAGCCCGACGGACGGTACGTGCGCGTCACGCCGGCCGAGGGCGCCACGCCGATTCGCTCGCAGCTCGTGTTCCAGAACCTGGCTCGGGAGGCGGCGCGGGAAAGCGCCGAGATCGTCCGCCGCATCGTGCCGATCCATCAACGCCCGCAGCCGCGGGCGGGAGAGACCGAGCGCGCGCTCACGCCGGCCTGAGGTTCGCCATGCAGTTGCTCGTCATTCGTCACGCCATCGCGGAAGACCGGGAGGTATTCACGGGATCGAGCGATGCGGAGCGTCCCCTGACCGCGAAGGGCAAGCGCCGCATGCGAGACGGCGTGCGGGGGATGAAGACCGTCATCCGGCGCCTGGATCTCCTGGCGTCGAGCCCGTTGGTCCGCGCCCGCCAGACCGCCGACATCGTGGCGGAGACCTACCGCCGCGTGCCGCGGGTCGAAATCGCCGAGCTGTCCCCGGGGGCGGAGCCCCAGACCTTCGAGGCGTGGCTGGTGGGGCAGGCGGGCCACGAGATCGTCGCGGTGGTTGGACACGAGCCCACGTTGAGTCAGTTCGTGACGTGGCTCGTGGCGGGCCGCACGGAGTCGGCGCTCGAGCTCAAGAAGGGCGCCGCCTGCCTGGTGGATTTCCCCGGCGCCGTGGCCCGCGGGAAGGGCGTGCTCCAGTGGTTGCTCACGCCGAGCCAGTTGCGGAAGCTCGGAGCGTGAGGTGACGGGGTTTCCGGCGAACCTCCTGACGCTGACACCCGCCGCCGGCGCCGTGGCGGTGACGCGCGTGCTGCTGGCGCGGGCGGTCGAGGGGCGGCGGCGGATGTCGGCGGCGGCGGACGCGGAGGCGTTACACGATTTTCGGGTGTCGTTGCGGCGGCTGCGCAGTTGCCTTCGCGCCTATCGGCCGTACCTGGGCGGCGCGCTGCCCAGAAAGGTGCGGCGGCAGCTCCGGCAGATCGCGGCCGACACCAATGCCGCGCGGGATGCGGAGGTCCAGCTGTGCTGGGTCCGCGGGCGGGAGGCGCAGGCGTCGAGGGCCGAGCGCGCGGGCGTGACATGGTTCGCGTCGCAGGTCGAGGACCGGCTCACCGCGCAACGGGAAGCGGTCCGCGAAGGCGCTCGACGATTCGATCGCCTGGCCCGATCCATCCGTGTCCGGTTACGCGCGGTCGCGCACGACGCCGGCGGCGACGGCGCCGCCGGCGGCGCCCGGACGTTCGGAGCCGCGACCGGCGCGCTGGTGCTGGAGCACGCGGCGGACTTGGGCGCCCGCCTGGCCACGGTGGCGTCGGTAACGGACGAGGAAGAAGCCCATCTCGCCCGCATCCGCGCCAAGCGCCTGCGCTACCTGCTCGAGCCGGTTGGCCTGGTTCGCGCCGACGCTCAGGCGCTGGTGGAGCGCCTCAGAGTCCTCCAGGACCTGCTGGGCGAGTTGCACGACATGCACGTCGTGGCGGCGGACATCGCGGAGTTGCTGGAGCGCGCGGCCGTGGACAGCGTGCGCGCGCTGCGGTCGGCCGCGACCTCGGGCAAGCGCGGCAAGACCAGGAATCGGCGGGTGCAGCCCGGTCTGCTCTCGCTGATCCGCCAGGCCGCCGCGCGGCAGCGCGAACTGTTCACCGTGCTCGAATCTGACTGGCTGGGCCCCGCGCTGGGCGCCTTCCTGGAAGACGTCGAAACCGTGGGCAAGGCGCTCGGGGCCACCGGCACCGTGCCGACGGAGATCGAACGGAAGTTCCTGTTGAAGGGCGTGCCGCCGGTGCTGGAGGGCGCCCCGAGCGTGGAGGTGAAGCAGGGCTGGTTGCCCGGGGCCGTGCTGCAGGAGCGGCTGCGTTCCGTCGCCGACGGCAGCGGCACCCGCTACTATCGCACGGTCAAGTCAGGGACTGGCGTGACCCGGATCGAGATCGAGGAGGAGACCAGCGCGGACCTGTTCGAGCGGCTCTGGCCGCTTACCGAGGGCCGGCGCGTGGTCAAGCGCCGCTACCTCCGGCCGGAGAACGGGCTGGTATGGGAGGTGGACGTGTTCGCCGACCGCGACCTGGTGCTGGCGGAAGTGGAGCTGCCGGCGGCCAACCTGCAGGTGGAGCTGCCGCACTGGTTGTCCGAGTGGGTGGTGCGGGAGGTGACGGGGGAGCCGGAGTACGTGAATGTGAACTTGGGAAGGTGAGGAGAAAGGTGGGGAAGGCTGGGAAGGTTGTGAAGGATGTGAAGGTTGGATGGCCCCCGCACTCACCTTCCCAACTTTCACAACCTTCACCAACCTTCCCAACCTTTCTCCTCACCTCGCTGCCATCTCGATGCTGTGAAGGAACTGCTCTTGCGCGCTTAGGCCGGGCTCGCCGCGCGACGCTCGCGCGTAGGCCCCGTCGCCCTGCAACACCCACGCGCGCGGATCGGACAACTCGGCGTCCAGAATCGCCTCGAGGCGGGCGCGGGCGGCCGGCTCGGCGATGGGAGTCACCACTTCCACCCGTCGCCTCAGGTTGCGCGAGCGCCAGTCCGCCGAGCCGATGAAGTACTCTGGTTCGCCCCCGTTGCCGAAATAGTAGATCCGGCCGTGCTCGAGAAACCGGCCTACCAGGCTCACGACGCGGATGTTGTCGGACATGCCGGGCACGCCGGGGCGGAGCGCGCAGATCCCCCGGACGATGAGCTCGATCTTCACGCCGGCCTGGGAGGCTCGATACAACGCCTCGATCACTTCCGTGTCCGCCAGTCCGTTGAGCTTGGCCCGCACGTGGCCGCCGCGGCCCGCGCGCGCATGCTGCACCTCCCGGTCAATCAATTCCAGGAATCGGGTGAGCATGTACGTGGGCGCCACGATCAGCCGCTGGAAGTTCCCGGTCGGGGCCCGTGAAGAACCGGTCAACTCGTTGAAGAGGGCGCCCAGGTCGGTGCAGATGGCCGGGTCCGCCGTGAGGAGGCCGAAGTCGGTGTACTGGCGCGCCGTGGACGCGTTGTAGTTACCCGTGCCGATGTGGGCGTAGCGCCGGAGCTTGTCGCCCTGCCGCCGGACCACGAGCGCCACTTTCGCGTGCGTCTTGAGGCTCACCAGCCCGGTCACCACGTGGATGCCCGCGCGCTCCAGTTGCT
>CAZVKD010000055.1:0-1324 GCA_964627675.1 uncultured Gemmatimonadaceae bacterium | reverse complement strand
GTTCACTTCCTCGTCGAATCGCGCCTTGATTTCGACGAACACCGCCACGTCCTTACCCGCCGCCGCGGCGCGGCGCAGCGCCTCGACGATCAGCGAGCGCCCTCCCGCGCGGTAGAGCGTCATCTTGATCGCCACCACGTCGGGATCGTCCGCCGCGTCCACCAGGAACCGCTGGACCGTCTGATCGAACGATTCGTACGGGTGGTGCACCAGCAGGTCGCGTTCGTCGAGCTGCTCGAACACCGGCCGCTCCGGATCCAGCGGCGTCACCGGCGAGAACGGCGCGTAATGCAGGTCCGGCATCGGCAAGTCGGCCAGCTCGCCCAGCGCCACCAGATCCACCATGCCGTCGGTCTCGAACACGTCGCTGGGCTCGAGCGGGATCCCCTCGCGGTTCTCTTCTCGCCGGAGGTCGCGGAACAACAGGTCGCGCACCGCGTCGGGCATGGAGCGCTCCACCTCGACCCGGAGGATCGCCCCGTGCGGCCGGCGCAGCAGTTCCTCCTCCACCACTTCCAAAAAGTTCGCCGCGGCTTGTTCGTCCACTTGAATCTCGCCGCTCCGGATCAGGCGGAACGCGTGCACGTCCTGCACCTGCCGATTGGGATACAGGACGCCGGCGTTCGCGCGAATCACGTCCTCGATGGGGATGAAGTCCAGCCCCTCGGCAATGCGGACGAACCGGGGCAGGGCATCGGACACGTTGAGGATGGAGAAGTGGTCCCGGCCCGAGCGGGGATCCCGCACCACGATGGCCAGCGACAGCCGCAGGTCTTCGATGTGCGGCAGCGGGTGACCCGGCGCCGTCGTCACGGCCTTCGGCGTGAGCACGGGAAAGACGTGCTCGTCGAAGAAGTCCGCCACCAGCTTGCGCTGGGCGTCGCTCAGCTCCTCCCAGCCCAGAATCCGGATGCCCCGTTCCTTGAGCTCGCCCTGCTTAAGCTCGTTGAAGCAGCGGTACTGCCGCGCCACCAGGGCGCGCATCCGCACGTTCAGCGCGTTCAACAGTTCCTTCGGCGTCTTGCCGTCAATGGACTGCTTGGTGATACCCGCCGCCACGGCGTGCTTCAGGCCGCCCAGTTTGATCATGGTGAACTCGTCCAGGTTCGAGCTCACGATCGAGAGAAACCGCAGCCGCGCGAGCAACGGCACCCCCGGATCCTCGGCCAGCGCCAGCACGCGCGTGTTGAACTCCAGCACGCTGATTTCCGGGTTGATCACCGGTTCCAGGCTTCCCGCCGGGCCGGCGCCGAGTCCCGCAACCTGAACCGCCTCGATGATCACCGAGCCGCGCCGGCGGTCGGGAACGCTCAGCGCGGGCTCC
>CAZVKD010000054.1:0-12914 GCA_964627675.1 uncultured Gemmatimonadaceae bacterium | reverse complement strand
GTCCTGGGGGTCCGGGAACGCGTGAAAGCCGTCGCCGAACCCGATGTTCCGCCAGTCCCGATTCTGCACGCCACCGGTGCCACGCGACGGCCCAGTCCAGGTGCCGTTGTCCTGCAAGCCACCGTACACGTTGTAGGGGAACGCCAGGTCGTAGCTCACCTCGTAGAACTGCGACACCGGCAGGGAGCGGACGTGGCGCCAATGGCCGCCGCGGTCCGGGCTGATATACACGCCGCCGTCGGTGCCGAGGATCAGTTCATGCTGGTTCCGCGGGTTGACCCACAGCGCGTGATGGTCGCTGTGGACCGACGCGCCGGCCGTGAGGAAGGACGAAAAGGACCGGCCGCCGTCCGTCGAGATGCCGAGCGAGAAGCCAGGCTTGTACACCCGGTTGAAATCGGAGGGGTCAACGATGACCGTGGCAAAGTAGAACGGGCGGGCCTGCGCGGCATTGGACGCATTCACTTCGGTCCAGCTCTCGCCCAGGTCGTCCGAGCGATAGAGCGCCGTGCGCTTCGCTTCCACGATGGCGTAGAGCACGCTGGTGCGCGACGGGGCCACGGCCACGGCGATTCGCCCCTTCTCGCCTTCCGGCAGCCCTCGGGTGAGCGGCCTCCAGGTCTCGCCCCCGTCGGTGGACTTGAACAGTCCGCTCCCGGGGCCGCCCGACGTGAAGAAATCGGGACGGCGGCGGAACTGCCACATCCCGGCGTAGAGCAGGCGGGGATCCTGGGGATCGATCGAGAGATCGGAGCAGCCCGTATCGCGGTTAACGAACAGGACCCGCTTCCACGTCTTGCCGCCGTCGCTGGTCTTGAAGACGCCCCGCTCGTCGTTACCATCCCACAGGTGTCCGGTCGCGCACACCCAGACCGTATCGCCCTGCCGCGGATGCACCACGATCCGCGCGATGCGTTCGGAATCCGTGAGCCCGACGCGCGTCCACCGTTCCCCGCCGTCGGTCGTCTTGTACACGCCGTCGCCCACCGAGACGCTGTTGCGAACCCAGGATTCGCCGGTGCCGACCCACACCGTCTGCGGGTCGGTGGGATCTATCGCGATCGCTCCGATGGACTGCACGTAGTCATCGAAGACGGACTGGAACCTGACGCCGCCGTCGGACGATTTCCACACGCCGCCGCCGGCCGCGCCCACGTAGATCGTGACCGGGGGCCCGGGAACCGCGTCAATGGCCGCGATGCGCCCGCTCATGGTGGCCGGCCCGATGGCGCGCGCCTCGAGACCCGACAGGATATCGGGGTCAACCCTGACCTGGGCGGCGAGGGCGACCGGCAGTGCGGTCAGAAACGAGAGAAGGAGGGTGAGGGTGGGTGACGGCCCGCGAAGGACAGGGCCTCCCCGACCTTCACAACCTCCCCACCCTTCCCCATCCTTCACCAACCTCCGCATGCTCACTCCTTCGGCGGCGCGGCCGGCATCTTGAATTGCGCGGCGTCGAGCGGCACGTTCACCTCGACCTTCTCGATGATCAGCTGCTGGGGTGCGGGCCCCTGTCCGGTGATCGTGATGGCGTGGGGTATCACGAGCCCGTCAACCGGCTTGAAATCGCCGAACGTGGTGGCAAGCGCCATCTCACGTCCCTGGATCATCCGTTTCGTCTCCGATTTGAGCGGCAGGTAGTACTCGGTGTCAATGTAGAAGAACTGCACCTCGCCGGTCTTGCGGGTGAGCTTGAGCTTGAACGCTTCCGTTCCCTCCACCGACTCCTTCCCCAACAGCTCGACCGTATTGCCCTTGGCGCCGTAGTCCATCAGCGGGCCGTCGAATTCCGCATCTTCCGCCGCGATCTTGGCGAGGTCCGCAGGCATGGGCTCCGCCGCCGCCTGCCCCATGAACGGCATGTACATCCATGCCGTGGTTCCGTCGTACGCCTGCGTGCCGGTAATCCCCTGAATGGTGAAGTCCATGCGGGACAGGTTGGGGCGTTGCTGGAGCCGCGTGATGGTCGCTTCGATCCCCTGCCCCAGGATCATGCGACCCGTCATCCTGTAGGACTGGGCCGCCTTGAGTTTCTGGACACCGCCCATCGCTTCGAAGTGCTTGGCCAGGATCTCGTCCAGGGATTGCGCGGGCGCCACCACCGGACGAACGGCCACAGCCAACGCGAGAATCAGACCGGATCTGGTGAACATCGGGACTCCTTGTGGGGTAAGGCGAACCGCCACCGGCAGGACGCACAAGAATAAAGTCAAGGGACCATCCGCGGGAGCCAGTAACGACTCTCCCCCGGGCTCAGTATCTTTGGGCGCCTGGGCGTGCCGCCCTTCAAGGGCCGGCGCGCCTCGAACCCCGTACACCCACTCCAACCCCTTCAGACCAATGTCCCGACTCGTTGGCACGCTCGCCCTGCTCGGGTCCCTCGCGACGACATCAGCGGGGGCCCAGACCTGGGCCGGCAACGGATGGTCCGGCCCTGTCATCGGCTTTGGCACCGCCATCGCCCTCGAGGGCAATGAACTGTTCATCACCCGAACCGGGGTCGTACCGAACTTCCCGATGCCCCCGGCGGAGCGGGGCGCGGTGGTCGTGTTCCGCCAGTCGGGAGACGGGGGGTGGATCGAAGCCGGCACCCTCACGGTAGATGAGGCGACGCTCGGGGATCGGTTCGGGACGTCGTTGGCGGTGCAGGCCAACCTCTTGGTGGTGGGAGCGCCCGGGCACGGCGAGGCTGGCGCCGCGTGGGTGTTCGAAAAACGCGGCGGTGAGTGGACCCGTGTCGCGAAGCTCGCGCCTCCGCCGGGCGCGGCGGCGGAGGAGTTCGGTCTCCAGGTGGCCGTCTCCGGCCAGACCGTGATCGTGGGCGCGCCCAGCCGGGATTCATCCCGAGGCGCCGTCTACGCCTTCCGGCGAGACCGCGGCGGCGCATGGTCCGGCCCGGTGACGGTGGGCGCGGGCGGCGCACCCAATGATCGCTTCGGTCGCGCCATCGCCCTGCGCGGTGATCGGCTGCTCGTGGGGATGCCGGGCCCGGTCGTCGCGGCCCCGCCGCCGCAGGCGGCAGCCACGGCGCTCAGGCCCAAGCCGGGCGCGGCCATCGTGTACCGCGACGAACCGGATGGGCGCTGGGTGGAAGAAGCCCGTCTTTCGATGGAGGCGGACTCCGCCCTCGGCTTCGGCTTCGGCGTGCATCTGGCGGAGACGGAGGCACTGGTCGGCGCGCCGGGTCGTGAGGGCGCCGTCTACCTGTTCCGGCGCTCCGGCACCACGTGGTCGCCCGCCGGCAAGATCCAGGCGGCGCAACCCGAGGCGGGAACGTATTTCGGATTGACGCTCGCCCGGGCCGAGGGCACGGTGTTCGTCGGCGCGAGGGAAGCCAATCAGGGTGCGGGCCGGGTGCACGTGTTCGCCCCGGCCGGCGACGGCTGGCGGGAGCGGGAGCAACTCACCACGCCCAGAGCCGGCCTGGGGGCGCAGTTCGGCGGCTCCATCGCCGCCTCCGGAGACCTCGCGGTGATCGGGAGCCCGTTGAACGATTTCTACGAGGGCAAAGCGATCGCGTATACGCGCGAGGGGGCCAGTGGAACGTGGCGTGAGCGCGGTGCGATCACGGATCGGCCGAGGTCGCTCCCGGCCATCACGGGCGCCGAGCGCAAGTGCGAGACCGGGACCGTCGAGGCTTTCTCCTGCCAGCGAGTGGATCTCCAGGCCTTCCTCCCGGTATCGGCCATCGGCGGCAAGCGCGGCATCATGCTGAACGACATCTGGGGCTGGACCGATCCGGCAACCGGACGAGAGTACGCGCTGGTGGGGCGCATGGACGGCACGGCGTTCGTTGACGTGACGGACCCCACGAACCCGGCGTACTTGGGCGAGCTGCCTCTCCACGCCGGGGCCGAGCCCAATCTCTGGCGGGACATCAAGACCTACAAGGACCACGCCTTCATCGTGGCCGACGGCGCCGGGCCCCATGGCATGCAGGTGTTCGACCTGACACAGCTGCGGTCGGTCCGCAATCCCCCGGTGACCTTCAGCGAGACGGCGCATTACGATCGCATCGCGAGCGCGCACAATATCGTCATCAACGAGGACGCCGGCTTTGCCTTCCCCGTGGGCAACAGCATGGGCGGCGAAACCTGCGGCGGCGCGCTGCACATGATTGACATCCGGGATCCGAAGCGCCCGACCTTCGCCGGCTGCTACGCGGATCCCGCGACCGGGATGCAGCGCACCGGTTACACCCACGACGCTCAATGCGTCACCTACCAGGGGCCGGACGCGCGATATCGCGGTCGCGAAATCTGCTTCAACAGCTCGGAAACCGCCGTGGGAATCGCGGACGTGACGGACAAGAAGAACCCGCGCCCTATCGCGGTGGCGTCCTACCCCAACACGGCCTATGCGCACCAGGGATGGCTGAGCGAGGACCACCGCTATTTCTTCCTGGACGACGAGGGGGACGAGTTGTCCGGGACCGTGCCACGCACGCGCACGATCATCTGGGACATGTCCAACCTCGAGGAACCCACGCTGTTGAAGGAATTCCTGGGGACCACGGCCGCCACGGATCACAACCTGTACGTGCGCGGCAAGTACATGTACCAGTCCAACTACGTGAGCGGCCTGCGGGTGATAGACGTCTCCGATCCGGCCAACCCGCGCGAAGTCGCGTACTTCGACACGGTTCCCGCAGGCGAGAACGTGCCCGGCTTCGCCGGCTCCTGGAGCAACTATCCGTACTTCAAGAGTGGCACCATCGTGGTGACGAGCATGCGGGAGGGGCTGTTCGTGGTGAAGCACCGGCCCCAGGAGCAGCTCGTTCCGTGAGTCGCCTGACCGGCGCCTGGCTCGCGCTCGCGCTGCCCGTGGCGGCCGCGGCGCAGGAGGGTCCGCGGCTGTACGTGACCAACCAGGACGATGCCACGGTCACGGTCGTGGACCTCGGCGAGCCCCGCGTACTGGAGACCCTCGATCTCCGCGGGTTCGGATTCGCGCCCTCGGCCAGGCCGCACCATGCGCAGGTCGAGCCCGATGGGAGCCACTGGTACCTGACACTCATCGGCGCGGGCAAGGTGCTGAAACTCGACCGCTCCAACCGCGTGGCCGGCAGCGTTGACCTCGAAGTCCCGGGTCTCATCGCGTTGCATCCCACGCGAGACCTTCTGGTCGTGGCGCGTTCCATGAGCGCCGTCAATCCCCCCCGGCGCATGGCGTTGATTCGGCGGTCGGATATGACGCTGCTCGAGGAGATTGACGTCTTCTTTCCCCGGCCCCACGCCATCGTTGCAGCGGGCGACTACGTCTACGTGGCAAGCCTCGGGGTGAACCAGATCGCCAGCGTGCACCTCGACGATGGCGTCGTGAAGCTGGTGGACGTCGAGGGCCCACCCCACACGCTCACGCAGTTCGCCCTCTCCCCCGACGGTCGCTGGCTGGCCGCCACGGCCTCCACCAGCGGGCAACTGCTGCTGTTCGACCTCGCCGACCCGGCCACGCCGGCCCTGGCGCGCGCCATTGCGGTGGAGCCGGGCCCGTTCGAGTCCGCCTTCACCTGGGACGGCCGGTGGGTCGTCGTGACCAATCTGGATGCCAACGCCGTAACGTTCATCTCCACGGCCACGTGGCGCGCCGTGCAGGTGGTGCGGCACGAGTCCTTGCGCCAGCCGCACGGCGTGGCGCTCAGCCCTGACGGCCGGTTTGCCTACGTCAGCAATCGCTATCAGGCCGGCGGAGCGCACGACCACGAGGGGCATCAACCCACCGGCGCGGGAAACGTGGTGGCGATCTGCCTCGCGACGCGCTCGGTGGACACCGTTCTTCCCGCCGGGCATTACGCCGCCGGCATCGGCATTCTTCGCCCCAGGGAGCTGCCCGGCACGCCGACGCGATGCCGTTGAGCTCGCCGGCCATTGGCGTCATCGCTTTGCTCCTGCTCGCGGCCTGCGGGGGCGCCCCCACGCCGGTCGCGACCCGTCCGGCAGCGCCCGCGCGGCTCCTGCTGGAAGAACGGGTTCGGCCGTTCCCGGTCAGGGATGCCGCAGGGCGTTCGCTCGACCTTCCGTTCCTGGGGGGCTTCAACTCCCCCCGGCCGCAACTGGTGGATTTCGACGCCGACGGCCGGCTCGATCTTGTGGTCCAGGAGTACAGCGATCAACTGATTCTCCTCGGAAACGAGGGCGCAGGTCCCCAGGGCGTTCCGCGATTCGCACTGCGCACTCGAGCGCTGGCCGACCTTCGCGTGGGCGAGTGGTCCCGGTTCGTGGACCTGGATCGCGATGGGGCGCTGGACCTGTTCGGCGAGCTCCCGTTCGGATACCTGAGGCTGTGGCGGAGGGTGGGCCCCGGCCAGGCCGCTCCGTTCGCGCCCCCCAGCGACTCGCTTCGCGACACGGCCGGCGTGGCCATCTACTCCGATCGGCAGAACATCCCGCAGTTCGTGGATTTCGATTGTGACGGCCGGCTGGACCTGTTCATCGGGACGATGCGCGGCACCATCCTCCGCTACGTCATGGAGCCGGAGGCGGCGCACCCGCCCGTGTTTCGTCTCCTGACCGACCGGTTCGCCGACCTCGAGATCATCACGGGACAAGGGAGCATGCACGGCGCGAACAGCATGGCGTTCGCCGACGTGGACCAGGACGGGGACGTTGATCTCTTGTGGGGTGACTTCTTCGAAGCGGGGCTCCTGTGGTTCGAGAACGTGGGGACCTGCGCGGCGCCGGCGCTGCGCCGCACGCCGGTGCGGTTCCCTCCGGCGGACCCGCTGGTCACGAGCGGATACAACGCGCCGGCATTCGGGGACGTGAACGGAGACGGCCGGGCGGACCTGGTGGTCGGCGTGGTTGGCGGGGCCTACGATCCCAACCGCACCACGATCGAAAACCTGTGGCTGTTCTCGCGCGACGCCCGGGGCGCATGGACCCGCCGAACCGGTGTGCTGGTCTCGCAGATTGACGTGGGGAGCGAGAGCGTTCCGGCGCTGCTCGACCTGGACGGCGACTCCGATCTGGACTTGTTGCTGGCTAACAAGATCGAGCCGGCCGACCGGACCACGGCCCGTATCTACTGGTTCGAGAACACCGGCACGCCCTCGGTCCCGGCGTTCATGGAGCGCGGCGCGCTCGGCCTCCGGGGCCGCTACAGCTATGCTCCGGCGGCTGGAGACCTGGACGGCGACGGCAGGGTTGACTTGCTGGTCGGATCGTTCAGCCAGCGGGTCGAGTTCTGGCGCAACCGTGGCCCCGATTCGCGCGGCGCCCCGCAGTTCGAGCTGGCGGACTCCGCCATCGCGTCCATCCCGCGCGGAAGCCACGCGTCCCCCGCGCTGGGCGATCTGGACGGCGATGGCGACCTGGATCTCGTGGTGGGACGGGCGTCGGGCTACATGAGTTACTTCCGCAACGACGGGACCCCGCGCGCCCCGCGCTTCACCTCGGTCAGCGACGAGTGGGCCGGCATCCGACCCGGGAGGCGCACCGCGCCGCACCTGGCCGATCTTGACGGGGACGGCGACCTGGACCTCCTCGTGGGCTCGGATGAGTCACGCGTGGCGCTGTACTGGAATGCGGGAACGAGCGCCAGCCCCCGTTTCGTGCCGGACGATTCCTTTGAGGCACCGGCGCCGCCGCTCAGCGCACCGCGGACGGCCGATCTCGACGGAGACGGACGGCTGGAAGTGATCGCGGGAAATACCGGTGGCGGTGCGCTGTACTTCGGCATCACCCGGCGATGACCCGACCGCGGGCGATGAGGGGCGGTGGGCCCGGTCGCTGCACCAGCCGGTTCGCCGGTCACCGCGCCCGGCAACCCGCGCCAGCCTAGTCACACCGTCCCCGGCGCCGATCGGCAGGCGCGCAGGCGAACCCGCCCGTCGCCCACAACCCCCGGCCTTGCTCGCGAGCGAGCCGCTGGGCCTCCTGGAAGTGCTCCACGTATTGCACGTTGGGTGGATAGGTGAGAAGCACGGCCCACCCGCCGCGCAGCATCTGCCAGTTCACGAACACGCCGTCGCGCCACAGGTACGCCAGCCGGCGACCATACCGATCGGTGAGCTCCACGTCCCGCTCCAGCAGCACCGCCGCGCCAGGAGGAACGAGCGCCGCCAGCGCGGCACGGGCCTGCTCCCCAAACGGCTGCTGGCTTAGCTCCGGGGTATCAATGCCGATCAGTCGCACCCGCAAACCGCCCCTGCACACCAGCGTGTCTCCGTCCACGATCCGCTCGACGGTACAGGGCTCGGTCTCACGAATGGGGCCGCTGCGGGCGACCGACGGAGACTCCCCGCCTCCTTCCACGCCGGGGCGATCGGCGGGACGGGTGCTGGTATGATCGTGGACCACCCGCCAACCTTCCGGCTGCCGCTCGAACACCAGCGTCATGACGCCGCGCAGCCGCGTCGTGTCCGCCTCCCGCACCACGGCCCAGTCGTACAGGAACACCGCCACGGCCGCGCGATCGCCGAGGGGCGTCACGGTGAGCGAGTCCGCGGTCATGGTGATGCGGCCCACCGCGCTCAAGAAGTTGGAGAGGAGCGCCCGAATCTCCGACCAACCGAGCGTCACCTCTCCGTCACCGGCGGACGACACGTTCCCCGAGCGGGCGTAGAGGTCGGCGAGCGCGCGGGCGTCACCCCGGTTCACGGCCGCCACGTAGCGCGCCACCTCGGCACGGATCGCCGAATCGGGCGCCGACTGGGCCGGTAGGGAACCGCAGAGGCCGGCGCACAGCGCGACGAGCGCCAGCCACCGACCCGGTCGCAATCGCCCGATCTCCCCGGCGAACGCCGCTGCCGTGCCGGCCAGCAACGCCCCGAAGACGATCGTGATGGCGGTGAACGCCGTGCCCGGCAAGCCGAAGACGCCGCCCACCCGCACCGCAACCCGCGCCGCCTCCCCCTGCACTGCCGAGACGCCGAGGAGCAGGGCCCATGCGAGCGCGGCGCCGGCCGATGCCTCGAGCACCGGCCGGTGGTCTCCACGCCCGAGCGCCCAAAGCGCACCAACTATGGGCACGGCCCACCAGCCCAGGAGCACGGTCGCGACCGCCGACGCCGCGGCGACGATGACGATTCCGGCGAGGAACGATCTCACGGTCTCGCCCCGGGACGGAGCGTCAACCGCGAGCGCACGCGGCTTTCCTGGAAGGTCTCGACGCTGGCCGGCACGTACAGCGGGTCCAGCTCGCCGCCGACCCACGTCGCGATCCGATCGTCGTATCGGCGGCTGGCCGGGTTGCCCGATTGTCCCCCAGGGTACGTACCCCAGGCCCGGACGTCGGGACCAAGCTCCACCACCATGCGCCAGCTCGCGCCGTCGGTGCCCCCGCCGGACAACGGATTCAACGTGGACGGGCCGCCCTGAATCGGGAGATCCAGCGCGGACAGACTCGAAATGCCGAGCAGATGAAACACGTTGGCGTGGTGCACGCGGTCCCATCGCCAGCCGCCGGACTCGGGGTCGCCGTGCCGCTCCCGGGCCCGGGCCAGTCCAGCCACGAGACTCGCCGCCACGATCGCGTCCCGCGTCTCCACCACGTCCGGCGTGCTTCGATCATCCCACCATCCGCTGGTGGGATCTCGGAGCAGCATCAGGAGGATCGTCTCTCTGGGAGTCGCGACGCGGCGCCTGCCGTCTCCCTCACGGACGTCCAATTCGTCCCACAGCCGGCGATCGAGTTCGCGCATCGTGAACTCGAACAGGACGGCCCGCTCATTGTCTCTGGTATAGCGGCGATCCCACTCGGCGAGCAGTTGGGCGGCGCGCCGCAGATCCGCGTGGCGTTCGTCGCCGCTGGACCCGGCCTCGAGCGTCGCGCGCGCCGAGGCCAGCAGTTCCGGCACCAGCCAATCGGCCCGCGCGCTGCCGGGATCGGTTTGGAAGCTCCGCATCTCCTCGACCGTCACCGACGAGTCCGCTCGTAGCAGGGCGTTGATCCGCAAGGCGCGCCACGGCGAGATCCAATTGGCGTCCAGATACCCGGGGTCCTCGGCGGGATCCTTGGGCTGCTGGTTGGCCGAAGCCACGTACCCTTGTCGCGGGTCCCGCACGAAGGGATATCGCTCGAGCGGCCACGCGCCCGTCCAATCGTTGGTGCTCAGCCTCCCGTCTTTCGGTACGTGCCCCAGGCCGTTACCCGGGCGCAGGGGAAACGTGCCCGTCGAGCGCACGGCAATGGAGCCGCCGCGATCGGCCACTACGCCATTCTGGGCCGGCACCTCGAAGGCGGCGTTGGCCACCAGCCACTCATCCACGCTCCGGGCCCGGTTCATCTCGAGGAACGCGGTCTGGAACGGGGCCTCCAGCACCAACCAGCGCATGGACACCCAGCGGCCGTCCGCGCGACGCCGGAGCGGCCCCCGATGGTTCCAGTACAGGGTGTCTTCGGCGAGGAGGGCACCACGCCGATCGTGGTATCGCTCGATCCGTCGCTCGAGCGGGCGCCACCGGCCGTCCAGGAGATACCGCGAGGGGTGCAGCGAGTCGTCCACCGTCTCGACATAGAAATCCGACACGTCGTTGCCCGTATTGGTGAAACTCCAGGCCAGGTCGCGATTGAACCCGATGAGGATGCCCGGAACCCCGGGAATGGTGACGCCGTACACGTCGAAGTGCCCCGGGACGACGAGATGCGCCTCGTACCAGATCGAGGGGAGCGTCAGCTCGAGATGGGGATCGCCGGCGAGGAGCGCATGGCCGCTCGCCGAGCGCCGCGGCGAGACGGCCCAGTTGTTGGATCCCACCGCCGCGGCCTCGTCGGGAGACGAGCGGAAACGATCGAGGCCGATCGGGGACGATCGAGCCGGCGCGGCATCGGATCGCCTCACGCCGCCCAACGACTCGGGTCGTCGCCGGTGGTCGCCGCGAGGCTGCACCGCCGGATCCGGCAGGCGCCGGACATCGAATCGAGGATACGGCCCCCGGCCCGGCTGAATCGGCTCCTGCAGCGGATGCTGCACCGGGAACAACGCATCGGCTGCCGCCGATCCCACGAGCACGGCGACGCGCTCTCGCGTCCACTCCTGGGCGTTGTACGCCAGCGTGTACCCCATCCGCCGGAGCAAGTACAGGGAGTACTGGGGCTGCCAGGGCATCGGGCGGACGCCGAGCAACCGGTACTCCAGGGGCAGCGCGGCGGCCGGCATCGCGGCCGTCCACGCATTGACGCCGTCGGCGTAGGCTCGCATGGCCCGCGCCGCTTCCGACGTCGTGTCCAGCGTGGCCCAGCTTCGCTCCGCACTCCAGGCGAGACCCAGGCGCCGCTGCTCCCGGTCCACCGCCAGCGCGTCGCCTCCCACCAGCTCCGACAGGCGCCCCCCGGTCGCGCGGGTCTGAAGGTCGAGTTGGAACAGGCGATCGCGGGCCACCACGAACCCCAGCGCCCGGTAGGCATCGAGTGGGGTGGCGGCGAAGATGTGTGGCACGCCGCGGTCGTCGTACAGGACGGTGACCGCGCCGCTCAGGTTGGGAACGTCGCTCGTCAGGGTCGCGGGAAGTTCGGCCACTCGCCCCAGCGCCCACACACCGTTCCACGGATCGAGGAACGCACCCAACGCCGGCGCGGGGCCAAGCCGGGCGGCGCCCGCGACGAGGAGGCCGGCGAGGATGATCCCGGAGACGAGCGCACGAGGCCAGCGCACGCCGCCAATGTCACCGGAGGGCGCTCGGAAGGTCAAGGAGATCGCTCCTGTCAGCCGCGCGCGAGGATGCGTATCTTGAGACCGACCTCTTCCGCGAACGTATGGTCCAGGTGAAAGACGCTCGGGAGCCGAGCGTTGCCGCTCCACCTCGTTTCGGACCAGTCCAGGTCGAGCAACGGAACCCCGGGATGCCGTTGGATCTCGACTGGGTGCAGAGTATCCGGATCAACCGCAGCGCCGTGGAGCGCCGGGCGGCCACGCTTCCACGACGGCGGACGGTCAAGAAGGAGTGGCAGGTGGCGTGGCTGCTCCGGGCAGTCACGTGTCTCGATCTCACCACGCTGTCCGGCGATGACACGCCCGGCCGGGTTCGCCGGCTCTGCGCCAAGGCACGCCAACCGGTGCGGCTGGACGTGCTGGAGGGGTTCGGGGTGGCGGATCTTCCCATCCGAGTCGCGGCCGTGTGTGTCTATCACGCGATGCTGGAGACGGCGCTCGAAGCCCTCGAGGGCTCGGGCATTCCGGTGGCCGTGGTATCCACCGGTTTCCCCGCGGGCCTCTCTCCCTTCCAGCAGCGGATCCAGGAGATCCGCTCGTCGGTCGCCGCCGGGGCGCGGGAGATTGACGTCGTGATCACGCGGAGCCACGTGCTCACGGGCAAGTGGGAAGCCTTGTACGACGAGGTTCGCGCGTTCCGCGAGGCCTGCGGATGGGCGCACATGAAGACGATTCTCGCGACCGGCGAGCTCGGAACGTTGCGCAACGTGGCGCGCGCCAGCGCGGTATGCATGATGGCCGGCGCGGATTTCGTCAAGACGTCCACCGGCAAGGAGAGCGTGAACGCCACCCTGCCGGTGGGACTCGTGATGACCCGCGCCATCCGGGCGTATCGCGAGCGAGCGGGGCACGCCGTCGGCCTGAAGCCGGCGGGCGGCATCCGGAGCGCCAAGACCGCGCTCGACTGGTTGCTCCTGATGAAGGACGAACTCGGGAACGACTGGCTCTCGCCCCGCCTGTTCCGCATCGGCGCCAGCACCCTGCTCACCGACATCGAGCGGCAGCTCGAGTACCACCTGACCGGGCGGTATTCGGCGGCGCACCGGCAGCCGATCACCTAGCCCGGTTGGCCGTTGTCCGCGGTTGGTTGATCGGCGCCGGGGACACACCCGTCACGCGGGCCGGCTCGCAGGTGACGCGAAGGGCGGATAACGGCCACCGGACACCCACACAGGGACCACGGATCGCACGATGGTGAGCAAAGTCGCCGAGCTCTTCGAGACCATGGAGTACGGGCCCGCGCCGGAGAGCGCTTCGCCCGCGC
>CAZVKD010000053.1:3143-12992 GCA_964627675.1 uncultured Gemmatimonadaceae bacterium | reverse complement strand
CTATACCGAGGCGGTCCTCTAGAGCTGGTCCACCGAGGCCGAGTGGATGGGTGTCGGTGCCGGACTAACCTACACGAACCAGCAGATCCGCCGGGTGATCCGCACCATGCAGGCCGAGTTGCTGGCGCTCTTCCCCAGGAACAGCGCGGAGAACACCGCCGCGAACTGGGCCCAGGTGGCGACGTATGCCTCCCAGGGGATCAGCAGCGGCACGCCGTTCGACTGGGAGTTCTACATTGACATCGGGAGCCGCGAGTGCGGTCTGGATTGCGTGAAGGTGTGGGGCAATTCGATCGGGACCGTGCGGGTGGATACACGCGTGGCCAACATGCTGAGCACCAACCACGCGAATCCCTGGCCGGTGCCCGGCGGCAATCCCTGCCCTACGTCCGCCGGCATCTACGGGGTGGATCTGCGCGTGGGGGACGGCACGTGGGGTCCCGCGGACGACTTCAACGGCTATTCGACCACGGCGGCGACCGCCAACGCCGGGACGGACTACGCCTGCTCGGAGGTGGTGATCTTCCCGCCGGCGCGAGGACAGTATCACCAGAGCAACTTGGTGCACATCCGCTACAGCCGCCTGGCATACCGGGGCGAGAACCTGCCGAATGAGGATGCGACCGGGTATGACCCGATGTACACCCGCCAGATGAACGACCTCTTGTGGGCCGAGGGGCTGTTGCGGGGCGGCGGGAGCGCGGTGACCGCCGCGGGGTTGATCAACAACAGCCGGGTGGGCCGCGGGGGACTGTCGGCCTTGACCGGCGCCGAAGGGACCGCGGCGCTGCTGGCGGCGCTGCAATACGAGCAGGAAATCGAGTTCATGGGGCAGGGCACGGATCCGTTCTTCAACCGGCGCCGGGTTGACGGGCTCACGCTCGGCACACCGCGGCACATGCCCGTGCCGGCCAAGGAACTGGACGTGCTGGTGCGCGAGATCTATACGTTCGGTGGTCCGGGCACTCCGGACATGTCGATCGCGGCCGGCGGCGGGACCGCTGGAACGAAGAGCACCCGCGTCCGATCGGCGCGCGAGATCTACCAGGATTACCAGGCCCTGGCGCGGCGGCTGGCTTCTCAGCGGCGCTGAGAGCGGTTCCAGCAGGATCCTACGCAACAATGGGGCGGGAGCTGATCCCGCCCCATTCTGTCTCCCGACAAACCTTCCAATCCTTCACCATCCCTCACAACCTTCCCACCCTTCACAACCTTCCCACCCTTACCGCCACCTCCGTCTGGCCCGGTGCCAGCGGCACCACTTGCTCCTGTCCGTCCGGCCATCGGACCCACAGCGCCGTTGGATCGCCGCCGAGGCCGAGCACCTGAATGGCGCCGTTCTGCGACCAGTAGCCGGATCCCGCCTGGATCTCTCGAACCGGGCCGCTGCGCTCGCCGTAGCGCAGACGAATCTGTGCCCCAACGGCGGTGGGATTGGCACGGGGTCCGCTGAGCCGGACGCGGAGGCCCGGTGTCGCCCCGATGTTTCGGAATAGGCGCGTGGGAGCCGCATTCTGACTGACCGCCAGGTCCAGTCGGCCGTCACCGTCGAAGTCGGCATAGGCGGCTCCCCGTTGCTCACCGTAGACCGCGAGGCCCGAGCGCCGGCCCGGCACGGGCTGGAGACCGCCGGCCCCGTCGCCCTTGAGCAACAGGCCTCGCCCCGCGTCGTATCTGGGCGTTCCGATTTCCGTGGCGAAGAAGTTCTGGCTCAAGAACACGTCTTCCTTCCCGTCGCCGTCGAAATCGGCCACCCCGGCGTAGAAAGCCGGCGCGCATTGCGCCTCGATGTGAAGCGGCACCGCCTCGAATCGGTCGCCGCGGTTGAGGAACAGGGTGTGGTCCATCGTTGTGGCGCCCAGCCGGATGGCGTTCCGCGCCAGCGGCCCGAGGACGGAATCAACGGTGGCATCGGCGTACGCGGCGAACGTGCGGATCCGCTGGGCCACGCCGGGCAGGGCCAGGCGTACCCGCTCGAATGAAGCCAGAGGCGCTACGCCCCCGATCCGCTCGTCGTGCCGGGCCAGCAGCACGCTGGGCCGCCCGCGGTCGCCGAACGGCCCGAAGTACAACAGCAGCGGGCGATCGGCGCTGGGATGGTACTCGATGTTCCGCCCCCAGCTCGTGGCGACGACGTCGAGCCGCCCGTCCCCATCCAGATCGCCAGTGGCCAGGCCGTTCCAACGGCTGTACCGCCCGGCGAGACCCGGTATCTGGACGCTGCGGAACCGGCCGCCCTCGTTCAGGAAGACGCGGATCGTCCCCCACTCGATGGCGGCGAGGAGATCGGGTCGCGCATCGCCGTTGACGTCGGTGAACACCGCGGCCGACACCATGCCCATCCCCGCAAACAGCACGTTGTTTCGCGTGTCCGGCACCAATGTCCCGCCGTCGTTTCGGTAGAGCCGCGACGAGGGCGACAGCGGGTAGGCGCCGGGCAGCACGCGGGCGCCCACGAACAGGTCCAGGTCTCCGTCGGCGTCGTAGTCGGCCAGGGCCAGCGGACCGACGCTCGCGCTGTCTCCCGCGAGGAGCGTGCTGGCGCCACCGCCGCCCGGCGCGTAGGCCACCACGCTCGGGGTCGCGAGTGCCTGCCTGATCGTTTCCATCTCGTAGCTGGACACCCCGGCGATGGCCAGACGCCTGCCGGCGGCGTCGGTCCAGCCCAGCACGGCGGTGAGGTCGCCCGGCGCGGGCGGGAGTCTGGCGGGGCCCGGCCTCAGCCGCGCCCCGTCATTTCGGAACCAGGTCAGCGCTCCCGAGCGGCCGGCGCCGACCAGCAAGTCTTCGCGGCCGTCGCCGTCGACGTCGTCCCAAGCCACGCCCGGCCCCAGTTGGCTCATGGCATTGGGCAGAAGCAGCTGCCGGGCGTAGTCGTCGAAGTAAGGCTCCACGTGCCGGTGACCGCCCAATTGCTGGGAGACGTCAACGTACAACGGGGACTCTCCAGACGACGACGGTGGGGCAGCGGCTGGCCGCGCACCGGCCTGATCCACTTCATAGAGACGATTCGGGAGCGCCCGCTCGATGACCGAGCGCCGGCCGTCGCGCCAGTCCACCTCGATGGCCACCGCGCCGGCGCCGCCGGTGGCGAACGTGAGCTGGGCGTCGGAACTCGACAGATAGAGACCGCCCGCGATCACCTCGCGTTGCTGGAGCGGCACCGCCCCGCCTCGCACCCGAACCCGGCTTCCGATGCCGGCCGTGTTGGGCGATTCCCCGGCCAGCCGCACCGCGATCCGTGGGGCGGTGGCGTCGTTGCGGAGCAGGGCCGCCGGCGCGCCCAGTCGGTTGATGACCACGTCGAGATCGCCGTCGCCGTCGAGGTCGCCGGCGGCCATGCCGTGCGAGATGTCCGGTCCCAGGTCAAACCGCCAGGCGCGGCTGGCGTCCTCGAAGGTGAGATCGCCGCGATTGCGGAACGCCACGTTGCGCTCCGGCAGCGGCGGGAACTCGAACTGCATCCGCCGCCAGTCAATTTCCTGGAGGCGATTGCGCAACCGGTACTGTGTGTCCCCGTCCATCAAGTCCCACACGTGCCCCGTTCCGATCAGAATGTCTTCCCAGCCGTCGAGGTCCACGTCGAGGAACATGGTTGACCACGACCAGCCCGATGCGCCCACGCCGGCGAGTCGCGCGATCTCCGCGAAGGTGCCGTCCCCCCGGTTCAGTTGCAGGGTGTTCCGCTGCATCTGCGGCCGAACGTCCCCCGGTCCTGGCCGCTTGGGTGCGGCCGTGTGGGTGGGGATCTGCGTCTTGAGCCGTCGCGTGTCCTGGCTCAACATGTCCACCTCGAACAGGTCGGGCCACCCGTCCCGGTTCACGTCCCCCACGTCCACCGCCATGCCGGAGTTGCTGACCGAGCGGACCGAATGCCACCCGATCAGACGGAACTTCCCGCGCCCGTCGTTGAGCCAGAACTGGTCCGGGTCCTCGAAGTCGTTGGCCACGTACAAGTCCGGCGCGCCGTCTCCGGTGAGATCCGCGAACATGGCCGCGAGGCCGAAATACTCGGGCTCGTCCACGAGCGGGCGGCCCTGCTCGTCCAGGAACCGGGGGTTGCGCGCAATCGGTTCGCGGATGAACCGCCCGGTGCCGTCGTTGCGATAAAAGAGGTCCGGATCGGCTCGCTGCTCGAGGCTTACGCCTCCCAGGTCGTCGCGTCGCACCAGCCGGTAATCACGGCGGTATTGCTCTCGCACCTCGTACCGCCCCGGTCCCAGCTGGCGCACCACCTGATCGAAGGCGCGCTCCTGTGGCGAGATGCGATCGAGCGTGGTGTAGGCCTTGTAGTTGGTGACGTAAAGATCGAGCCAGCCGTCACCGTCTACGTCGGCCACGGCGACGGTGGTGCTGCCGGCCCGAGAAGGCAGATTGAGGTCATCTCCTGATGGGGCGAAGCGGCCTGCGCCGTCGTTGAGGTACAGGGTATTCGGCCCGCCGAGGGCCAGGAGGATCAGGTCCAGATCGCCATCGCCGTCGGTGTCCGCGAACGTGCACCCCGTGGCGTGGCGCCCCGTTGCCTCCACGCCCGCTGGGCGCGCAACGTCATCGAATCTCCACCCGCCGCGGTTGCGGTACAGGGCGCTCGGCCCTTCGGTGCGGGCGAGAAAGACGTCGGGGAGGCCGTCACCATCCACGTCGCCGAGACACGCGCCGGCGCCCTGCACCAGGATTCGGTTCTGGACCATCAGGCTTTCGTTGACGGTGTTGGCGAACCGAATGCCCGTGCGGGAGGAGTCGAGCGAGGTGAATCCCGGAGCCCCGCGACCGGACACCGCAAGCTCCCGCCAGCGGTAACCGTTCTCTTGGTGCCAGGTCGTGTCCGGGACGGGCGTGCACGCCGCGACAACCAGCGTGAGTCCCAGCGGCAGGATGACCTCGAACGCGGGGCGGTGATGACCAGCGACGCGGGTCAACGGCGGCACGCACACCCGGGTGCGTGCCCGATCGCCTGTCCCGGCCAAGCGCCGCCCGTGCGCGGGCCGCCGATCATGGCTCGCGTGTCGCCCGAAGCCGCTCCAACACGGTCCGGCCGATGCAGCGCCCCAACACCTTGCCGGCCTCGTTGCCCATGGGGAAGTGGATGCCGCCGTAGAGCCGCGACTGGGCCGCCTCGTCGGCCGCCGCCTGGAACGAGGCGTAGCGGCGCACGGGATGACCCAGCGACAGGTTCGTGCTGTCCTCGAACGCCACCTCACCGAGCAAGCCGGTGAGCACCGTGGCCGCCGCCGCCGACTGACCCGCATGCCCGGACGGGTACTCCGGAAACGGCGGCGTGACGATGGCGGGCGTCCAGGCAGCATTGATGTGGCGCTTGATGTAGGTCACCGGGCGGATCAGGTGCCATTGATACTTCCCGTGCCAGATCGCGATGAACGCGTCAGCTTGCGCCAGCGTGACCAGGACGAACATCTCGGCGGCTTGTCCGGTCGTGAGGCCGAGTTGGGCCACGAGCTGGCTCCCGATGGCCAGCCAGTGGCCGACGGGCGTTCCGGTCTGCCCGGGGTTGTCCGCCCAGTAGAGCACCGTCTGCCGCTGCTCGTCGGTGAGGGCCCGTCCCACGTCGTACACCCGCTTGGCCTGACCGTAGAACTCCGACGTTGGAGCGGTGGCCCATTCCGCCGGCGGGGGCGTGGCGCACTCGTCCGCGGCGTGGAGCACGAATGGACGCAGTGTGCCCCACCAGGGCTCGGTGGCGCCGGCGGGATTGACCGCTTTCAGGGTGCGCGTGTCGGCCGCCTTTGGGCGCGTGACGGCAAGGGCCCGTTCGCTGGCGTCCCCGGGACGCAGGGTCGCCGCGGGATTGTCCAGTGCCACGAACTCGCTGACCGCGGTGAGATTCTGGGGGGTGTACTCGTCCACCCGGGAATCGTTGACCCAGTAGCGTGGTCCCACCGGCGGCTGATAGGGTTTGGTCCGGGTTTCCGCGAACCCGTCTCGAGCAGCCCATTCGAGGATCGCGCGCCCCAACTGCTCTCCGGGTGTCCGGGAGCCCGTTCGCATGCTCTCCGGGACGCCTTCGGCGAGACGGGCCGCCTCCAAGGAGTCGCCCAGCTCGGCCAACGCGGCTCGCGTGGCCGGCAAACCGTCAGCGAACAGGGAATCGAGCACGGTTCGCTCGGCTGCGAGCGAGACCAGGACCGGATCGTACCGCCGCGAGGGGTCCGGGCGTGGCAGAGAGTCGAGCCCGTTGAGCTTGCCGGCGAGCGAGCCGATCTCGGGTGAGGCCGCTGCCAGCCCCTCGTACAGGGCGACGGCGGCGTAGGCCAGGACGCGAGAGGCCACCGGTGGGGAAATCCGTTCCGCCCTGATGAGGCCGTAGTAATGGCGCATCCATTCCGCCACGTACTGTGGATTCGTCGGTGGGAGCGAACGCTCGCAGCCCGGGGCGGCCACGAGGAGCGACGCGATGAGCAGCGGTTGGGCTCGGCGGATGCCGAGCCGGGAGCCGTTCATGAGGTTTATTGTACCAGCCGCACCCGCCCTCGTCCACCGGGCGGCAACAGCCTCCATTCTGCTGGCGCGCCGGGCCCGGTGCGGCGCTACATTCCCGGGCGGAGCCTGCCGCCGGCACCGGATTGGCTGTCGTCATCGGCCGGATCAACGCCCGAGATGGACGCGAGGTTTCTGGCTTATCGTGTGAACGGGTCGTCGCTCTGTCTGCGCGTGGAGGATCACGCGCTCCTGGCGCCGCTCCGTTCTCTGTTTCCCTCCTACGAAGTGCCCGATTCGGGGGCGCCCGCCGACCTTCCGGCCGTGACGGTGAGGCGGGCGGGCACGGCGTGGAGCGTGACCGACCGAGGCGGCACCTGTCGCTGCGCCACCAGCATCGAGGTGGCCGAGGCGGTCGAGTACGCCCTCACGCAGGCGTTCCTCGCTCTCGTCCCGGACGCGGTGCACCTGCACGCGGCCGCCGTCTTGCAAGGCGATGGCGCCACGGTGCTCGTCGGGGGGGAGGGATCCGGAAAGACCAGCCTGGCATTCTGGCTCAGCCGGCGGGGTCACCCCGTGCTGGGAGATGACGTGGCCCTGGTTCGCGCGGGCAGCCGCGTGGACGCCTTCAAACGACTGTTCAAGGTGGACCCGGCCGTGCTGCTGGAAGCGGCCCTCCCCGTTGAACACACCCGACTGTGGGAGCCGGGTGCGTCCACGGCGTGGTACGATCCGTCGGACGGCGCCGGCTGGGCGAACGACGCGAGAATTGCCTCCCTCGTTCTGCTTGAGCGCGGCGCGGGGCGGGGCGAACGGCTCCGGCCCCTCCGCCGATCCGAAGCGCTGAGCACGGTCCTGTCACATCTGCTCGCCACGGGCGTCCACGGCTCGGCGGCGTTCGCCAGCCTGGCAGATGCCGTGCGCGGTGCGGACGTGGCGAGACTCTCGTTTGCCTCCGCGGCCCGTGGAGCCCTGTTGCTCGAGGAAACCTTCGGGTGAGCGGCGAGATCGCCGCCGCGTTCGTGAGGGCGCTCGGCGCCGCGGCAGCCAGGCGCATGTCCGTGGTCGAGGCGGCACGTCGGCTGGGACTCGAGGGCTACGTGCGCCGCCACGCTGGCCCCGATTTGCCGGCGATCACAGAGGACGCCAGCGCGCGGCGACTGGCCGGCCGCTTGTACGAGAGCTTGTTGCTGGAGGCCGCCGGGGAGGCGTCGGCGGTGTTCACGGCGCGCGGCATCCCCCATTTCGTCGCCAAGGGCGTGGCGTTCCTCGGCGTGCTCTACCAGCCGGGCGATCGCGAAGTCGCGGACATTGACCTGTGGGTGCCGCCGGACCAGGAGTCTCGCGCGCGCCGTGCGCTGTCGGATGTCGGTTTCGTGGAGGCCGGCGCCCAGCGGCAGGGAGGCCCGGACGGGCTCCGGCCCGGCCGAGTGTTCGAGCGAGGCGAGGGGACCGGGCTCACGGCTGTTTCCGTGGATCTCCATTGGGCAGTCGAGTCCGTGACTCGCATCATCCCTCGGTCAGCTGGCGGCCTGCCACCCGAGGTCTGGCGCCGGCTCGAGCAGCGCGGCGGTTTCCCGGTGCCCGCCCCGGCGGACCACGCCGCGCTGCTGGTTCATCATCTGGTACATCACGATCTCCTGCACGTTCGGGGCTTGCTCGATCTCGCCCTGCTGTGGGGCGAGCGCGCCTGCCCGCGCGAGCTGTTCGAGCCCGCCGCCCGTCAGCTAGGCGTCTGGCGCGCCGCGCGTTTCATGGCGGAACTGCTGCGGCGGGAGCTTGGAATCACCGGAGCCGCCTCCGTGCCCCCGCCACCCCGCGGTGTGCGGGCGGCCGCCCTCGCGTGGCGGATGACGCTCTCGGCGTGGCTAACCCTGGCGCTGGCGGCCCCGGAGGTGGATTATCGGGAAATGACACTGCGCCGCTTGCTCCGGCGCGCACTGTTGCTGGACCGCGGGGGAGACGTCGTGGGCCTCTTGGCGGACGGGGTTTGGCCCCCCGAAGCGCACGTCCGGTGGCGCTGGCCGGAGACTGGCAGCGCGGCGTCTGCTCGATGGCACCACGCACGCCATCTGCTGCGCAAACTGGCTGGCCGTGCGCTACCTTGAATGACATGACTTCCCCTGACGGAATTGATCGTCCGCGCGCCCGCTCGGACGTTCTCTTTCGGCAACTGGACGACGAATGGGTCGTCTACGACCCCAAGCGCAACCGGGTGCACGCGTTGAACCTCTCGGCCGCGATGGTGTGGTCGTTGTGCACGGGCGAGCGCGGAGCAGCCGAGATCGCGGAAGCCGTGGGCGAAGCCTTCACGCCCCCCCAAGCCGCCGCACACGTCCTGGCGGACGTCGAAACCGCCATCGCCCGCTTCCGCGCCGAAGGACTGCTGGAGTGAGCCTGCTGTACTACCGGCAGCTGTTGCGTCAGAGCCCGCGCATCGAAGCCTTCCGCCGGGCCATTCGGCGCAGCGTCCGACCCGGGGATAGCGTGCTGGAGATCGGTTCCGGGCTCGGCACGTTCGCGTTCTTCGCCGCCGATGCGGGCGCCGCCCGCGTCTGGGCCGTGGATGGACACCCGGTGATTCACGTGGCCCGGACCATCGCGCGGCTGAACGGATACGCCGGGCGGGCGACCTTCCTGCGCGGCTGGCTGCCGGATGTCGTTCCGGAGCAACCGGCGGACCTCGTCATCTTCGAGGACTTTCCGGCCCGCCTGCTCGATGCCCGCACGTGGCGGCTACTGCGCGACGTCCGGCGAGCGGCCCTGGCGCCAAGCGCCCGGTTTATTCCGGCGGGAGCCGAACTCTTCGTGGCACCGGTGTCCTCAGAGGAGCTGCTCCGCGAATTGACCCTGGACGGCGAGCCACCGCTCCACGGATTGGATTGGTCGGCCGGGCGAGAATCGGTGGCGAATACGCCTCACCGGCTGAACGTTCCCCGAGAGGCATTGTTGCATGCCGGCGCTCGCGTCGGTTGCGTCGAGTTCGCGCGGGGCGTCGCCGCGAGCCAACTCGGCGGCGTCAGCGAAATCAGCGTGGACCGAGCGGCCACGATGCACGGATTGGCGTACTGGTTCGAACTGGATCTGGGCGGAGGCGAGCGGCTCTCCAACGCGCCCGGAGAAACGCCGGGATCCTGGGGCCACCTGTTCCTGCCAGTGGATCCGCCGCTCGCGCTCGGGGCTGGAGAACGTCTCCGCATGAGCGTGCGTGCCGAGGCGCTCCCTGATGGCGCGCCGGGCTGGCTCGCGTGGGAGGCCACGGCGCCGGCGGGAACGCGCCGGGGCCACGAGTTTCTCGGGACCCCGATGTCGCTCGGCGACCTGATCCACGGGTCCCCGGATGCAATCCCCGAACTGAACTCTGCCGGGCGACTTGCCCTGCGGATCCTGTCCCTGACGAACGGCAGGCGATCC
>CAZVKD010000053.1:0-3133 GCA_964627675.1 uncultured Gemmatimonadaceae bacterium | reverse complement strand
GAGGCGGAACAGCTTGTTATTGCTTACCTGACAGGTAGAATTAGCGCCAGGGTTCTCGGGCAGAGGGACTAAGCCATGACACCTGAAGACCGTCGCGCCTTCCTCAAGCGGCTCGCAAAGGCTACCGCGTATGTCGCCCCGGTAGTTCAGAGCTTCGCTGCCCCGGCGGATATCGTGGCACAGGGATCGTCGCCGTCCAAGAAGAAACCCATGGGGGCGGCCGGGTTCGAGGCCGAGCCCGCGTCGAGTCCGTGGAACGCGCCGGCGCCCGGGATGCGTCCCTAGCTGCTGGAGCTAGCCGCAAGCCAGGCCACGACTTAGAGCCGCGCCACGGTCTTGACGGTCCGGTCGGCCCGGTCTCATATTGGCGCGCTTTCGTCCCGATCGCGGGACGCTCGGTTCTTCACAGGTTGAGGTGGATTCGCGATGGCCTGGAGGGTGATCGCCAGCGGAGGAGAGGTGTGGCACGTGCAGGCCGCGGCCGAGCGTCGGGCGAACGCGTCGTTGTGGCAATTGATGCTGGCGTTTCGGGTGGCGGGCGCGGGCCAAGGGGGGCGGACCGTGTGGGCGCCGTACCCGCTCGAGTCGGTGTCCAAGTCGTCGCTCTTTCTCCAGGCGGACCGCATTCCCGACGACGAGTTGCGGGCCCTGCTGGTACAGCACATCGGGTGATCGCGGCTTCCGTGTCCGTCGCATCGGTGCAGGAGCTTCGTCGCATCGCCGAGGCCGTGGCCCACCTCAGGGATCAGACGGTGCAGGACGTGGTGATGCGCTCCGACTGCCGCCAGCTGCGCCTGTCATTGGGGAACGGAGACATCTTGCTCGTGTCCGTGTTGCTGGATGAGGCCGGCAAGCCGCGGCTGGATGTTGATTTCGTTCGCGCCGCGGCGGAGGCGCCGAGCGGCCAGCTGGAGGTTCGGTTCGACGAAGTCAGTTGAACCGGCGTTACCTGGAAACCCATGAGTCAACCGGCCGGTCCTGCTTCGCCCTCGCGAGAACGGGTCAGGTTCTCCAAGTTCGAGTTCCACCGCCTTCCGAGCGGGAGTTGCCGGGCGCGGGTCGTGCTCGAATGGCAGCCGGGGGATCCCTACGCCGGCGAAGCGGAAGGCGTGGCCTCGCAGGCCGGAATGCTTCGGTGCGCGGCCCAGGCGGCCGTGACGGCCCTGGAGTCGGCCATCGCCGGCCGGATCAAGTTCGAGTTGCTGGGCGTGAAAGCGCTACGCGCGTTCGACGCCAACGTGATCATCGTGTCGCTGACGACGCAAGGAGAGGGGCCATCCCGAAGGATCGTGGGCTCGTATCTTGCCGAGGACGACCTCGAGCGTGGCGCCGCGCTCGCGGTGCTGCACGCCACCAATCGCCTCATGGGGAACGTATTTGCCAGAGTGGGCCGGTTCTAGCGTGACCCGTGGCCGCGGCGAGCGCGGCATCCTCGGCGTGTGGCTGCTGGCCCTGGCCTGCGGCGGCCCGGAGCCGGTGATGCTGGCTCCGGAGCCTGCAACGGGGTCGGAGGAGGCTCTGGCGTCGGACCTGGCCGCGATCTCCTCGCCGCCGGAAGACGCCGTGGCCGACGAGGTCGCGCTCACGGCGCTCCGCGAACTGGCGTTCCGGAGCCTCGCGAAGGGCAGCGAGTACGCCAGCGGCGTTCTTCCGCTCCCCCACCTCTCGGCCATCGAGCCCGCGGGCGTGGAGGAGGAGGCCGAGCGGTTGTTCGGCCGCGGCGGCGCAGCCGGTGGCGCGGCTCCCACCTACGACATTGACGTGGAGTCGTTCTCCAGCCGGTCCCGCGTTCAGTACTACATGGATTTCTTTCTGGGCGAGGCCCGCGACCGATTCACCATCTGGCTTGGCCGGCTCAACCGCTACGAGGGCATGATCCGGTCCACGTTCAAGCGCTACGGCGTGCCGGAAGATCTGGTGTACCTCGGGATCGTGGAAAGCGGCTACTCCAACACGGCGGTGTCCCGCGCCCAGGCCGTCGGCATGTGGCAGTTCATTGCGTCCACCGGCCGGCGTTATGGCCTGGAGGTGAGCGATTGGGTGGATGAGCGGCGCGACCCGTTCAAGGCCACGGACGCCGCGGCCCGCCACCTGCTGGACCTGAACGCGAGGTTCGGGTCGTGGTATCTCGCGGCCGCCGCGTACAACGCGGGCGCCACCCGCGTCACACGAGGCATTCGCCGGCTCCCCGGCGACGACGGCGAGCTGAGCGACCAGACGTTCTTCGAGCTGTCGGACCGGCGCTACCTTCGCAACGAGACTCGCGACTATGTGCCCAAGCTGATCGCGGCGGCGCTGGTCGCCAAGGAACCGGAGCGGCACGGCTTCCGCAACGTCCCGCTGCTGGATCCGTTGGTGTTCGACGAGATCACGGTTCCGGACGCCACCGGTCTGGACGTGGTTGCCCGCCTGGCGGACACGACCACCTCGGCGCTGGTGGAACTGAACCCGCACTATTTCCGCGGCGTGACCCCACCGGGCCGCACGTCGGTGGTCCGGGTACCGCGGGGCCGTGGCGCCGCGGTGGCCCGCCGATACGCCGATCTCCCGCCGAATGAACGCGTGACGTTCCTGGACCACGTGGTGCGCCGGGGCGAGACGCTCTCGGGCATCGGCCGGCGCTACGGCGTGAGCGTGCGACTCCTGATGGCGGCCAACCCTCGCGTCAACCCCCGGAGCCTGCGGGTGGGATCGCGGCTCACGATTCCGGTAGGCCCAGGCACCCGGGCCGCGGCACCGCCGGCGCGCCGCCCGCCGACGGCGGCGCGCCCGAGTTCCCCGGGCCGGAGCGACGGGGCCGCCGCGGGGGGAGGCCGTCGTCCCCGCCGGCGGGCGGCACGTCGGTGCACGTGGTGGAGCGGGGAGAGACCGTGTGGCTCATCGCGCAGCGCTACGGCCTGCGCGTGGCCGATATCAAGGCCTGGAACGACCTTGACGATACCACGCTGATCCGCGTGGGCCAGCGGCTGCGGGTGGCGCCGCCGGACCCGCCAGGGTCACGGTGACGTGGGGGTGCGAGGATAGCCTCGCAGCACCGTCGTGGCGTACCCGTTCTCCGGCTCCCGGCCATCCCCCAATAGCTGGTTGACCTTGGCGGGCCCGCGGTTGTAGGCCAGGAGCGCCAGCCGCAGGT
>CAZVKD010000052.1:0-13254 GCA_964627675.1 uncultured Gemmatimonadaceae bacterium | reverse complement strand
CACGCCCTGAAGGCCATCAACAACGCGCTGCTGGCGGTCGGGATTCAGGCCGCGGGAGAAGGACTGGCGGCCCTGGTGAAGCTGGGCGTTCCAGCATCCAAGGCCTTGGAGGTGATCAACGCCTCAAGCGGCCGGTCGAACGTCACCGAGAACCTCATTCCGCAGCGAGTGGTGAGCCGCGCGTGGCCCCGTACCTTCCGCCTCGCGCTGCTCGACAAGGACCTCGGCATTGCGGTGGACGTGCTCCGACAGACGGGCGTGCCCGGCGAGGCGATCGTCATGGCAAAGCGCGTGTTCGCCGCGGGCCGGAAGGAACTGGGCGAGGAAGCCGATCACGTCGAGCTGGTCAAGGTCATCGAGCAGCGGGCCGGGGTGGAGATCAGGTAGTTGATCGAAGACGATCCGCATTGCTCGGGGACGCCCAGGGGCCATCGCATGGCGGCTACGTCCGCTCGGCGCCCAGGGGCCCTGATCGCCCCTGACCGCCCCCGATCGTCCCTGATCGCCCCCGTTATCTGAACTCCACCCGCGGCGGAGTCGCGACGTCCGGCCTGGTCACCTCGAAGTACTCGCGTTCCTTCGCCCCGATCGCCTTGGCGGTCAACACCTGCGGGAACTGCCGGATGTACGCATTGTACTCCCGCACCGCGGCGTTGTAGTCCTGGCGGGCGGTCGCGATTCGGTTCTCGGTGCCCTCCAGCTGATCTTGCAGGGCCCGGAAATTCTCATTCGACTTGAGCTGGGGGTACGCTTCCGCAATGGCGATGAGTCGCCCCAGCGCCGACGTGAGGCCCTGGTTGGCCTGCGCCATCTGGTCCAGGTTCCCCGTGGCGATGGCGCCACCGAGCCTGGCGCGAGCCTCCGCCACGGCCGTGAAGATCTCCTGCTCCTGCTGCGCGTAGCCCTTCACGGTCTCCACCAGGTTCGGGACGAGGTCCGCCCGCCGCTGGAGCTGCACCTCGATCTGGCTCTTGAACGCGTTGACCTGCTCGTCGAGCGTCTGAATCCGGTTGTAGCCGCACGCGGTGAGCGGCAGGAGCGCGAGCAGGGCGATTGCGCGGGTCTTCATCAGGTTCTCCGTTCTTGGTTGTCCCATATCCGTCTTGCCACGTGTCGTGCGCGATGCTCCAGATCCGACTCGTGACCCACCGGCGCCGGCCCGATCAGTCCATTTCGTCAACGAACCGCACCACGCGCTCAATCGCTTCGACGTATCGTACGCCCGTCGGGTCGTGAGGTTTCAGCTCCGGAACTCTGTGTCCCTCTATCTTCGCCAGCACCCAGCCAAGACTCTGTGCCTCGAACCCGGCGATCCCGGCGGTTGCGCGCACGAGCTCATCGAGCTGGCGCGGCGGCACGGTGCCCTTGAGTCGCAAGAGCGTGCGGAACAACACGAAAAACGTCTTGGCCGAACTCAGCAGCAGCTCGCCGAGCGCCCGGCCGTCCGACTGGCAGGCGGCGTAGTGGGCGCGCAGGTGGACCAGCTTGCCGCGCGCCTCGCGCTCCAGCTCATGACGGCTGTCCGCCGGGGATGTCTCGAGGCCGGCCAACGGGTCCTCTCCCCTCAGAACGCGATGTGCCTGCCGCATGTCCTCGATTTCCATGGCGAACACGTCGGTCGAGGCACGCCACTCCCGTGAGGAGAAGACAAGCGGTGGCGGCTGGCCGCCTCGGGTCCATCCTGCAATGGCTGATCCGGCGGGGGCGATCCCCGAGGGCGAGGCGTCGTTCAGGATCAGCAACAGGTTCACATCGGACCTCTTGGGATCGTAGTCGCCCCGCACGACGGACCCGTACAGGACCAGCGAGACCAGATTCGAGCCGAGCGATGCCGAGAGCGCGCTGGCAAAGGCCTCGATCCTGGCGTTGATATCCGTGGCCATCAGAACCTCCCCGATGCTCCGCCACCGCTGAACCCGCCCCCGCCCCCGAAGCCCCCGAAGCCGCCGCCGCCGAACCCGCCGCCACTCCACCAGGTGCGGGAGGGCCCCCGCCCACGTCCACTGAGTAAAGTGTTCAACAGGAGCCACTCCAGTCCGCCCGCCCGCCGGAATCTCCGACGTGCGCCGCGGCTTCCGGCGAGCACCGACACCACTCCGGAGGCCAAGACGAAGAGCACCAGGAGTGACATGACGAAACCGACCGTGCCGGGGGAGAATGACGGAGCCCCGCGCGGCAGGCGAACCTGCTGAGTGGCGCCCGTCAGCTCGAACCCGAACTCCTCGGCATACGCTTGAGCCAACAGGACCACGCCGACGACCAGGCCCGAAGCGTAATCGCCCCGCTCGACCGCGGCGCGGCCGATCGCGTCGCGGATGCGCCCGGCCCGTGCGTCCGTGATGAAGCCCTCGGCTCCCGAGCCGGTGGCGATGGCGATCTCCGCGAGCCCGTCACCGGGCCGCACACCGGGCTTGAGCAAGAGCACGACGCCGGCATTGCGCGCGCGATCGCCGGCCCCGCCCATGGCACCCACGCGCCACTGTCGGCCGATGTCGCGCGCCACGTCGCTCGACGCCCGGCCACCAAGATCCGGCAACGTGACCACGACGATCTCTCCGGCGGACTTGAGACGCACCTCCTCGATGACCGCGAGCATCTGGCGCTGCGACTCGGCGTCAATCACGCGCGCGAAGTCGTTGACGTAGCCGACGGGTGGCGGCACTTGGAGCTGGGCCGCGAAGATGGCCAGACTGAA
This sequence comes from uncultured Gemmatimonadaceae bacterium, assembly GCA_964627675.1. Classification (GTDB taxonomy): domain Bacteria; phylum Gemmatimonadota; class Gemmatimonadetes; order Gemmatimonadales; family GWC2-71-9; genus JACQHC01. The sequence continues at coordinate 10,559 of CAZVKD010000052.1, read as the reverse complement.
ACCGAGCATTGCGATGTATCGTACGTGGGCGTGACAAGGTCGGTTTCAATGTGCGACGGCGGGCATGCTTCAGCTACCTCCTGAGCTGCACAAGGAACTCGCGGGCCGCTACGCGATCGAGGATGCCATCGGTCGCGGGGGGATGGCGACCGTCTACCGCGCCCATGACGAGCGGCACCGGCGCCGGGTGGCGATCAAGGTGCTTCGGCCCGATCTCGCCCTGTCCATCGGCCCAGAGCGGTTCCTCAAGGAAATCGAGATCGCGGCCCGGCTCACCCATCCGCACATCCTCCCGCTGTACGATTCGGGTGACGCCGGCGGACTGCTGTACTACGTCATGCCGTTAGTGGAGGGCGAGTCGCTGCGCGGCCTGCTGAACCGACTCGGCCTCGTGGACTTCCCCGGCGCGCTGGAGCTGACTCGCCAGGTTGCGGACGCCCTGGACTACGCCCACCGGCGTGGCGTGCTGCACCGGGACATCAAACCGGAGAACATCCTCCTGCCCGAGGGCCAGGCGGTGGTGGCGGACTTCGGCATCGCCAAAGCCGTCAGCACGGCGGCCGGGGCGGAACTCACCCGCACCGGTGTTGCCCTGGGAACACCGGGGTACATGAGTCCCGAGCAAGCCGCAGGCTCGACCGACCTCGATGCCCGCACGGACGTGTACAGCCTCGGCGTGGTGACCTACGAGATGCTGGTGGGAGGGATTCCGGGGTTATGGGTCTCGGACGAGGCCCTTCGCGCCGGCCGGTTCCTCGATGCGTCCCCCGAGCATCGGGCTAAACTGGACCGACTGCCTCCCGGCGTCGAGCTGGCCCTGGTGCGAGCGATGGCGGTGAGTCGGCAACATCGGTTCCCCTCGCCCGGGGACTTCGCCTCAGCTCTGGAGAATCCCGCCGATCTCGCCAGGCATGCCACGGGCGTCGGGGCGCCTCTGTCCCAACCCCCCTCAGTCGCGCCAGCGTGGCCTGAGTCCGGGCTGGTGGAAGCGGGTCCGCAGGCGCTGGCAACTCCAGGCTTTCTGGGCGCGCCGACAGTGATCTCGGCTGAACGCGTGGCGGACGGTGAGGTGCCAGAATCTGAGCATGAGGCGCTGGTCGAGGAGGCGCGCGCGGCGTTCGGCGTGGTGGGTCATACCTCGCGCAAAGGTCAAACCTTGATATGGACGGCCCGGCGGCCCAAGAAACCCACCAAGCTCACCGACCTGGGGGAGATGTTCGGCGAGGGATGGGAGGGTGACCCGCCCGACGCCATGGTCCGTGTCGTCTCGCGGGGGGGCCGGACGCGCATCACGGTGGAACAGCGTCTGGACGGAACGGCCGGGGGGGTCTTTGCGGGCGTGATGGGGGGCGGTGGCGGCGGTGTCGCGGCCACAATCCTCGCGGTGGGCATCGCCGCTTTCAACGTTCCACCCGAGGTCGCGGTGACCGGCGCGCTGGCCTCACTGGGTGGGGCCTACTGGCTGTCCAGGGCGATCTACCGGGCGGTCGTCCGTCATCGGGCTGCCCGAGTGGAGGGCCTGGCCGACCGACTCGCCGAGCACTCGGAGAACGCGGCCCCCGGGCCGCGGCCCTAGGCAAGCACGATGCGCCGCACCAGCCGTGGGTGCGGCTGCCGCCCATCCAGCCGCCGGAGTCCCAGGTCCCGCGCGATCCGCCGCGCCTCGGCGAACTCGCCGGCCTTCAGGCGGCGATGAATCTCGGCAAATGTCGCCGCCGTCACCTTGCCTGCGGGGTAGTACTGGTCCATCAAGTTCACGTAGGTGTCCGGACCCAGCTCCGCCGCGATCCACTCGAGAATATGTCGGGTCTCGTCGAGGCATCCGGGCATGACGAGATGCCGAATCAGGAGGCCGCGCTTTGCCAGCCCGTCGTTGTCGGTGACCAACGGCCCAACCTGACGGTGCATTTCCTTGATCGCCGCCCGCGCGGCGTCCGCGTAGTCGGCGGCCTTGAGGTACCTCGCGCTCGCCTCGGCGGACCAGTACTTGAAGTCCGGCATGTAGATGTCCACCAGGCCGTCCATCAGGGCGAGACTTTCGAGGGAGTCGTAGGCGCTGGTGTTGTACACGAGGGGGAGGCTGAGTCCGCCCTCGATGGCCGGGACCAGCGCTTCAACGATCTGTGGGACGACGTGCTCTGGCGTCACGAGGTTGATGTTGTGACACCCCCGCGCCTGGAGCGCGAGCATCATGGCGGCGATCTCCTGGGGCCGGTGTCCCGGTTGCGTTCCCGGACGGATCGCCTGGCTGATGTCGAAGTTCTGGCAGAAGACGCAGCGCAGGTTACAGTGGCCGAAGAAGATGGTCCCGGAGCCGTTCCAGCCACGCAAGCAGTCTTCCTCGCCAAAGTGCGGGAAATGGCTGGAAACCACTGCGTAGCGGCCGGTCTTGCACGCCGCCCATTTGTTTTCGAGTCGGTTCACTCGGCAATCGCGGGGACACGCGCGGCAGTCCGCGAGCGCTGCGAGCGCCCGCTCGACCCGCTCGGCGAGGGTCGAGCGTGAGAGGTAGCGGTATGCCGGTCGCATTGACGGTTTACTTCCCGCCACGTTCAATCCGCTGTGACGCTCCGGTGCGTACCACGCTCGGCGCCATCGCGCTCCGCCGGGCGTTCTCCGCGCGAGTCCGCCCAACGGCTAGCGTCCACTCCTGTGGATCCTGGCGAACGGCGTGCCCCGCGGAATGGAGCGCCACGGCGGGCTGGTTGATGGAGCCTCACGGAGTCTCGCCCTGCCTCTAGAACTCGAACCCGGCGGCCAGATTCAGATGGTTCACCCACAACCGGCCGGTGACCGGGCCGTACGTGGTTTCCAGGCGGCGAAACTCGACCCCGACCACCAGCGGCGCCGGTCGCCAATGCATGTGCCCCTCCCAGGATGTGTTCTTGAGCCGCGCCGTCAAGGGATTGAGGTCGCGATCATCCGGGTCGTCGAGGCCGTAGCCGCCGCCGATTTCCCAGATGGCAGAGGGCTTCAGGTTGACCTGGGCCCACCCGCCCCTGGATCGGACCGGCTCATTCGCCGGCCCCAGGCTCTGTCCGATGCCGCCCCCGCCGAGTCCCGCCAGCGCCTCGCCCAGGAAGGCCTCGCCGCGAAGCTCGATGAATCCGGCGGAGAGGATGGCGCTCAGGGCCGCGGCCCTGGTCACCACCAGCGTGTCCAGACTGACCGCAAGCCAGCCGTAATGACCGCCGATACTGATCTCACCGCTGGTTTGCGGCTCGTCCCACAGTAGCCGCATGCGACCCTGTGCAAACGGACGCCGGCTTCGCTCAGCGCGGTCCGGCTGGGTGGCGAACGTGCCCTGGGGGTCGCCTGACGTGGGCGCAAGGGCTGCGGCCTCGAGGCCGAGCCGCACCGACCTTCCAGCGCTTACCCCGGCGCGGACTTGCGGGATCCAGAGCCACAGATTGCCGGAGCCCGCGAACGCCGTGAACCCGATTTGCGCGAGGCTCGACGGATTGACCTCGGCAATCGGCGGGGCCTCCTGGCCGATCAGGAGCCAGGCGTGGGGCCAGCTCAGCTCGGCCCGCATGCGCCGGAGCCGCATCAGGGGGAACGTGCGCCCTCCGGAGGAGGGTTGCTGCCCGCCGAAGAAGTCCAGGTCCAGCTCGCCGGCAAAGTCCGCCCCGCCCACGTGCGAGGCGAAGGCCGTGAGGGAGACCTGTGACTGGCGCACGGTCGCTCCCAGAGCGCTGGCCGGCAGCGGAGGGGGATCCGGTGGAAGGACGAACTGCGGCACGTCGCTGTTGTTCACCTTCCCATTGTTGAAGAAGGCGTTCACCAGCACGCGGCCGGACAGTTCGATGCGCTGGCGCGAGCGGGACTCCACGCGCCGCGCCTCTGCCTCGGCCACCTGTGCGCGCAGCATCTCGATCGCCTGCTCCGCGCTCGCCAGACGGGCTGCGAGCGACGTGTCCGCGCCCTGCTGCTGGGCCTCGACAGAGGCAGCCGGAAGGGCCACAAACACGAGCAGTAAGTTCCGCGTCCGCATGGATTTAGCTCCCCTGCGAGAGTCTCGTTGACGGGTCCCTTGAAAACGGGTAACCTGTGTGGGTCATGTGGGTTTCATCTGCCAGGCTCGGATTCGGGGCTGCTTCCCGTAGGCTAACACGCGCCGCTGCATCCCGCCGCGTCGCCTTGAGTCTGGGCGTCCTCGCCCCGGCTCCGGCTCTGCTGGCGCAGCAGCCCGCCGCGGTGTCGGGAAGGGTGGTCGTGGTGGAGCGTGGCGACAAGTTCGCCCAGGACGTGGGGAACGCCGCGGTGTGGCTCCAGCCGGCGTCCGCCGCCCCGGTCGGGCCGGTGGATGCCCAGGTGGTTACGGCGAACAAGGAGTTCAGGCCCAGGGTGACGGTGATTCCGGTCGGCAGCACCGTGTCGTTCCCCAACAGCGACGCCTTCGATCACAACGTGTTTTCGCTCTCGGAAGAAGCGCAGTTCGATCTGGGATTGTATGGCCGCGGGCAGGCGAAGTCGTACACCTTCACGCGGCCGGGTATCGCGCGGGTGTATTGCAACGTGCATGCGCAAATGAGCGCGTTCGTGATCGTGCGGGACGCTCCATGGTACACCCAGCCGGCGGCCGATGGCTCGTTCACGATTCCGGCGGTTCCACCCGGTGAATACCTGCTCCATGCGTGGCATGAACGGGCGGCGCCGCTCGCGCCGCAACCCCTGCGCGTCGGTTCCGGGGGGGTGCAGCGTCTCGAGCTGAGGCTCGATGCTCGCGGCTACAAGTTCGTCCAGCATTTGAACAAGTTCGGCCAGCCCTACGCCCGCAGCGGGAGGCGCTATTAAGGGTATCCCGATCTCGGGGCTCGGCGCCAAGATCTTCCTGTCTGCTGCGGCCGTGGTGGTGTTGGTGCTTGGCGGGTCGTTGCTGCTTACCAAGCGGCGGGCGGACCGCGTGGCTGACGAGTCCATTGCCCGCGCCCTCGCGGCCACGCGTTCGGCCATCAACGACGCGCTCACGGGGCGGAGTCAGGCGTTGCTCCAGAGTGCGCGCGTCGTGGCCCAGGTGCCCGACTACGTGGCGCGCATCAGCGAGGCCCTCAGGCAGGACAACCGGGCCAACCTCCTGGATCAGGCGGACGAATTCAGGATCCAGGTCGGGGCCGCGTGGGCCTTGATCACCGATGACGTTGGCATCTTGCGGGCGCACACCGAGCTGCGGGACCAGGCGGGTGACTCGCTGGGTGGGGGCGCCCTGGTGGGCCTGCCGCTGCAGCAGGGGCGACCCGCGGCCGGGGCGTGGATCGAGCCCGGGGCCGAGGACGCGGCAGAAGGCGATCGCCTGTTTCAGGCGGTCGGCGTGCCGATCGTGAGCCCCGGGGGAGCCAGGGTCTACGGCGTTCTGGTTGCGGCCGTGCCGATTGACAGCGCGTTTGCGGCCCACCTCAAGCAGAACACCGCATCCGAGATCCTCTTCTTCGTGCTCGATACGTTGGGGCGGCCCGTGCCCAGGGTGTCAACGCTGGCCGCCGGCGATCTCCGGAGCGCCATGGACGAGGCGGGGGATTGGGGGGCGGCGTTGACCGACACCACGGAAGTGAGTGTCCGATGGCGCATCGGCGACGAGACGTTGGTGGGAACGGTGGGACCGCTCACGACGGCCGCAGGGTATCCGGTTGCGGGGTACGTCGGGCTGCGCTCGAGGGATGTGGAGCTCGCGGCCTTCGAGCAATTGCGCACCACGATCATCCGCGCGTTCGCGGTGGGCCTCGCGCTGGCCGTGCTCTCGTCGCTCTTCGTGGCCGGCGGGATCGCCCGGCCGGTACGCCGACTGGTCCAGGCCACGCGCGAAGTCGCCGATGGGCGTTACGACGTTCCCATCGAGGTGCGCTCGAAGGACGAAATCGGCGAACTGGCGGGCGCGTTTCGGCGTATGGTTCAGGAATTGAGGGAGAAGCAGGAGCTGGTCGAGTTCCTGAGCGCAGGCGGCGGCCAGACGGTGGCATTGACGCCGGACCAAGTGGCCCAGGTCACGCGCGGGGCGCCGGGAGCCGGGATCACGGCGCGCGTGGGCGCGCCGGGGGCGGAGATGCTGGAGGTCGGCAGTGTGCTCGCCGGCCGGTACGAGATCAAGAAAGTGCTGGGCGCCGGTGGCATGGGCGTGGTGTACCGCGCGCTCGATCGGGAGTTGGACGAAGTGGTCGCGATCAAGACGCTGAAGCCGGAGGCCGTCGCGGCCGACGCCAGCAGCCTGGAGCGATTCAAGCAGGAGATCCGTCTGGCGCGCCGAATCACGCACCGCAACGTGGTGCGCACGCACGACCTGGGCGAGGTGAACGGCGTCTACTACATCACCATGGAGTACGTGGAAGGCACCAGTCTCAAGGATCTCATTCGGAAGCGCGGCCGTCTGCCGGTTGGCGTGACGTTGACCGTGGGGAAACAGCTCTGCCGGGCCCTCGAGGTGGCGCACGAGCAAGGCGTGGTGCACCGCGACATCAAGCCGCAGAACATCGTCGTGGACGCCACCGGCTTTCTCAAGGTCATGGACTTCGGGATCGCCCGCCACACCGAAGGAACCAATTTGGGCGAGGGACTGACGCAGGCCGGCACCGCGATCGGCACGCCGGAGTACATGGCGCCCGAGCAGTTGATGGGTGAGCCCGTGGATCCCCGGGCGGACCTCTATGGGGCCGGGGCGGTGCTCTACGAGTGCGTCACGGGTCGAACCGTCTTCGAAGCCCCCACCCTGATGGCGCTGATGGCCAAGCACCTCGAGACGCAGCCAGAAGACCCCCGGCGGCTGAATGCCGAGGTGCCGGAAGCCCTTTCACTCGTGATTCTCAAGGCGTTGGCGAAACAGCGAGAGGAGCGGTGGCAGTCGGCCGGGGAATTGCACCGCGCCCTGGAGGTGCTTCGGATCGAGGAACCGGCTGCCGCTCCGGCGGCGTAGGGGCGCCGTTGTCCGGTTTCCGCCGACTTCCCGCATAGCCCGATGCCCGAGCATCCCGCCGCCGCAACCGCCACCGTCCCGTACCGAGTCTCCAAACCCTGGGGGTATGAACTGGTCTGGGCTCGAACCGACCGATACGTGGGGAAGATCCTGCACATCGAGGCGGGCCACGTGTTGAGCCTCCAGTATCACCGGACGAAGGACGAGACCATTCACGTGTTGCGCGGCGAGATCATCTTCCGTGTCCAGGAGGCCGGCAAGCTCATCGAGCGGCGGATGCGCGAGGGGGAGAGCTGTCGCATCTCGCCGCCGACCATCCACCAGATGGAAGCCGTGACGGCCGCGGACCTGCTCGAAGCCTCGACGCCCGAAGTGGAGGACGTGGTGCGGGTGGAGGATCGCTATGGTCGTGCGTAACCACGGGCGAGCCGGGAGGCTGCGCTGAAGGTCGTCATCCCTTTGGCCGGCAAGGGTACGCGCTTGCTGCCACTCACCAAACACCTGCCCAAGCCCCTGATCCGCGTGGCCGGACGGCCGGTGATGGACTACGTGATGGACACGCTCGCCGGGTTGGACGTGGAGGAGCTGATTTTCATCACGGGACATCTCAAGGACCAGGTGGAGGCCCATGTTCGGGCGCACTACAGGTATCCCGCGCGGTTCATCGAGCAGCAGGTGCAGGACGGCACCGCGGGTGCCGTGGGACTCGCGCGGGACCATGTGAACGGCCCGGTCCTGATCGTGTTCGTTGACACGTTGTTCGAAGCCGACCTGTCAGTGGCGAACCGGGCCCCAGCCGACGGCGTCATCTGGGTCAAGGAGGTGGAGGACTACCAGCGGTTCGGTGTGGTGGTGACCGATCGAGAAGGGTACATGACGCGCATCGTCGAGAAGCCACGTGAGCCCGTCTCCCGGCTGGCCAATATCGGCCTGTACTACGTCGCCGATTGGCAGGCGCTGTTCGAGGGGATCGCCTGGACCTTGTCGCGGCCCAAGCAGGCGGGGGAGTGGTTCCTCACCGAGGCATTTCAGTACATGATTGACCACGGGCGGAGGATCCTGACGGCCGAAGTCGGGGGCTGGTACGATTGCGGCAAAGTCGAGACGGTGCTCCAGACCAATCTGCACCTGTTGCAACACGGTCGCGCCCTGACGCCGGCGGCCGGGCCGGATGTGACTATCGTGGATCCGGTCCGAGTGGAACCGGGTGCCGTGCTCGAGCGCTGCGTGATCGGACCCAACGTGACGATCGAGGCGGGCGCCCGAATCGAAGGCGGCGCGGTCCGGGACGCGATCGTGGGTCGCGGCGCCCGCCTCGCGAACTGCGACGTGCGCCACTCGCTGATCGCCGACGGGGTGGTGCTGAACGGGTTGAACCTCCACAACATGGTGGCGACCGTGGGCGAGGTGGCGCCGGCCCCGTGATGTCGGGCGATGAGGGGCGTGCCGGCCAACGTCGCCGGTCATCGCCGGCGTCGCCTTGCGCGTCTTGACTGGCCCGACCACTTGAATCCACTTTCGACCATGGACGCCGCCTCGCTGATCCACGATTGGAACGCCCAGGGCGGGTTCGACTGGTCCCGGGCGGCGGTGGATCTCAACGATGAGACGTTGCGCGACGGACTCCAGTCGCCCTCGGCCATTGATCCCCCGATAGACGTCAAGATCCGCCTGCTCCACCTCATGGCCGATCTTGGCATTGCCGCGGCGGATATCGGCCTGCCCGGTGCCGGCGCCCGCGTCCAGGCGTCGGTCCGCGCGCTGGCTCGCGAAATCGTTCAGTCCCGATTGCCCATCCAGCCCAATTGCGCGGCGCGCACCGTGATCGCGGACGTGGAGCCCGTGGTGCGGATCTCCCAGGAGGTCGGCCTCGCGATCGAGGCCGCCACGTTCATCGGCTCGTCGCCAATTCGGCAGTACGCCGAGGACTGGACCCTCGATCGCATGCTGCGGGTGAGCGAGGAGGCAGTCGGCTTTGCCGTGCGGGAGGGCTTGCCGGTGATGTACGTCACCGAGGACACGACGCGCGCCCGGCCGGAGACGTTGAAGGCGCTGTACGGCAATGCCATCCGCTGGGGCGCGCGCCGCCTCTGCCTGGCGGACACCGTGGGCCACGCGACGCCGGTGGGCGTCAAAAATCTGGTACGGTTCGTCAAAGAAGAGATCGTGGTCCCGTCCGGCGAAGCGGTTAAGCTTGACTGGCACGGACATCGAGACCGCGGCATGGGGCTGATCAATTGTCTGGCGGCGATCGAGGCGGGGGTGGACCGGGTGCACGCCACCGCGCTCGGGATCGGCGAGCGAGTGGGGAACGCGGAGATGGACCTGCTGATCGTGAACCTGCATCTGCTGGGCGCTCACCGGCACGACGTGTCCGGCCTTCGGGAGTACTGCCGGCTCGCTGCCGACGCCATCGGTGTGCCGCTGCCTCCGAATTATCCCGTCATGGGCGAGGACGCTTTTCGGACGGGGACCGGCGTGCATGCCGCCGCGATCATCAAGGCGCGGAAGAAGGGTGACGCCTGGCTCGCCGATCGCGTGTATTCGAGCGTGCCCGCGGGCACGTTCGGCCTGACGCAGCGGATCGAGATCGGGCCGGTGTCCGGATTGTCCAACGTGCGGTGCTGGCTCGAGGAGCACGGATACGACCCTACGAACGCCGCAGCGTGCGATCATCTTCTTGCCGCCGCCAAGCGGGCGGATCGCGTGCTGAGCGACGCGGAATGTCATCGGTTGGCGGCCGAGGCCCTTGGCCGCACCCCCGGGACCCCGGTTGACGCCGCCCGCTAGTCTCGCCGCCCTCACGGATTCGTACTTCGACGTCCGCTGGCACCTTGATCCGGTGGACGCGACGGCGGCGGGCGTCACCCAGCATGATCATCGGCTGGGTCGCTATACGGCCGACGACGTGCGCCAACACCTGGCGGCGCTGCGGGCCCTGGGTGGGGCGGTGGAAGAGGTGGAAGCGGCCTCGCTGGAGGATGAGATTGACCGGACCGCGCTGTTGAACGAAATCCGCGTGTCCGTCCACCGCTTTTCGGTCGAGCGGGTTCACGTCACCAATCCGGCATTCTGGCTCAGCCACGCGCTGGAGGGGTTGTACTTCTTGCTGGAGCGGCGTGACCGTCCGCTGGAGCATCGCGCGCGAGCGGCGGCTGGTCGGCTGGCGGAGTTTCCGGTGTTTTTCGACGGGGCGCGCGCGACGCTGCGCGAATGCCCGCGCGTGTTCGTGGAGACGGCGCTGCGCGTGGCCGCGGGGGCCGAGCAGGTGCTGGAGGAACTCGGGCGCCATCTGCGGCCGGCCGACGATCCGACGTTTGACGAGACCCGGCTGAGGGCGGCCGGCGCGCTGGCGGATTTCCGGCGCTTCCTGGAAGCCGATGTGCTGCCCGGCGCCAACGGGGCGTTCGCCGTGGGGGAAGACGCCTTCAACTTCCGCCTGCACTACGAACACGCCTTGCGCAGCACGGCGCCGGAACTGTGGCGCTACGGCATGGCGCTCACCGACGAGGTCGCCGCGGAGCTGCGAGCATTCGCCGCTCGCCTCGATGGGTCGCGCGCGTGGCCGGACCTGGTGGATCGGTTGCGCGACCAGCATCCCCGGGCCGATCAGCTGGTGGCCGCGTACGCCGCCGAGATGGATCGCGCCCGCGCG
>CAZVKD010000051.1:0-13314 GCA_964627675.1 uncultured Gemmatimonadaceae bacterium | reverse complement strand
CCCCACCGCCCCGATTCCCCGTCGGTTGCGTCAAGCTAGCACTGCGGCTCGCCCTCGTTGCTCGTGGCCAGACCACCTACCGCGATCGAGCACGTCACGGTCGTGCCGTTGTGGTACGCCGTGGCCGTCCAGCCGGTGCCGGTGGCGCTGGTGAGCGTCACGGTCACGCCGGCGGACTGGTTGTACTGCAGCGAACCGGTCGCGGAAGCATACGTGGTGTTGTCCGCGAAGTACGCTTCCTGAGCGTTAATCAGGTTGCGCAGGTCGGCCTTCATCGACGCGATGTAGGCCTTCTCCTTCGTGTTGGCGAACTTCGGAATGGCGATGGCCGCCAGAATACCGATGATCACCACCACGATAAGGAGCTCGATGAGGGTGAAGCCCTTGCGATTCATTCCTGCTACCTCCCGCGGGTGTTGGATTGGGTACAGCCGAGGCACAGCCCGAAAAGGCGGCAACAGCCGTGCCGGGCGCATCGCTGCCGGTCATAAATAACGGCGCAGCAACATATTATCAGCCGTGATGGTTGGGAAGTGGAGCCCAACAACAGGGCTACAGTCTCTCGAATTGCAAGTACTGTCTGTAATTCGACCGTCGCGTCACTTACTTGACATTCACCGGACACCACCCTGATGATATGCTCGCCTGAGCGAGCAGGGACTCGATCTTCCGAGCCAGCCGCTGGTTCAGGGTTGCGGCCAGCTCAGCTGACCGGGCCAGCTCCCAGCACTCCCCAGGGGAGTACGGTCCCCCAGTCAGTTGGCCGAGGGCGGTATCCAGCTCAAGGGATGCGCTGACCGGGAGTCCCTTGCGCCAGGAGAGTCGCGCCCGGGCCAATCGGCGCTGCCAGTCGGCCGCGCCCACCGTATCGAGCACCGCCACGTAGGACTCGAGCGCGGGCACATTGAGCGGCCGCGCTTCGATCGCCTGGCGCAAGACCGCGACGCTCGAATCTCGCCGGCCCAGAGCGAGCAGAACCCGCGACGTCACGTGCGCCACTTCGGGATGGTGCGGATCGAGCGCGCTGGCCAATCGGGCAAGCTCACGAGCCAGGGTCAGTCGCCCGCTCGACAACGCGAGCCTGGCGGCCCGGACGGGCACGAAGGAGTATCCGTCGTAGATCGCGTTGGCGGCCAGGTATTGAGCAATCGCTCCCTGCACGTCCCCGGTCTGCTCCCGCGCCCGCGCCAGCCGCACATGAGCCGCGAAGCTCTCCGGGTGCTCGATGAACCCCTCCACCACGACCGTTCGCGTGTCGCGCCAAAACGGGATCCTGGTGAGCGTGCGTACGCTGTGGGAGGCCCCCAACAGCAGCGCAAGGCCTGCCGTGGCCAACCGCACGTGCCGGTTCCCGGCCGATGCCACCAGCCAGCCCAGCACAATCGCCGGCGCCAGCACCGACAGATAGAGCGCCCGCTCGGCCAACACCACGCCCGAGACGAACAGGAGATTCGAGGTGGGCGCATACGCCAACCCTGCAGCCAGCACGGCGAACCCGACGGCCGGCGCTCGCCGCGCGACCAGCACGCCCAGCGCCAGAATGGCCAGTGCCACGGCTCCACCCGAAGCGGCGATCCAGGTCCAGGACTGGCGTACGGGAATGATCTGGGGGCCGTACTCAGCGGCCAGATCCCAGGGCCACACCAGCAACCGGAGCACCTCCAGCTGGACGGGCAGCACGGCGGCGAGGCGCTGGCCCGTGGTGAGATCCCTCAGCGGAACCACGGCCGCGGCTGCTACGAAGTCTCCGCTCACAGCCTGCCACAAATACACATACGCGATCGTGGCCGCCGCCACGGAGAGGTACAGGTCCGCTACCGGAGGCCGGGACACCTGCCCCGGACGACGTCGCTCGAGCAGGTGGTCCAGGCCCAGGAGCGCAATCGCCACGACGCCGTGCTCCTTTGACAGCTGGGCCCCCACGGCAGCGAGTACCGCGAGGCCGAGCCACCAGCGGCGCGGGCGGTCCGATGCGGCCCGATAGCGGCGCGCCGCAAGCACGGCGGCGAGCAACCATCCCGCAGCCAGCAGTTCCGCCCGTCCGACGACGTTGGCCACCGCTTCCACGTGGACGGGATGGACTGCGAATAACAGCCCAGCCACCAGCGTTCCGACGGCTGGCAGCCAGGCCGCGGCGACCAGGACCACCAGTCCGGTGACCACGCCATGGAGCAGCGCGTTCACCAGGTGGAACCACCAGGGCCGCCCGCCGGACAGGGCCCAGTCAACTCCGTAGCTCAACACGGTCAGGGGCCGGTACAGACCGGCGGAGAGCCCGTCCTCGGGAGGCCAATACGGCGAAAAAGCCGCGGCCAGTGCCGCGCCGGGGGAGTGGGCCACAGGGTTCCGCGCTATGACGGGGTGGTCGTCGAGCGCCCAGTCGTTGCGCAGTGCGCCAAGGTACGCCACGCAGGCCAGCATGCCCGCGAGGAAAGCAGCCCGAGACGGGCTCAACCAGGACATCGAAGGCGATACAGGGCGGCGCCGCCCGTGACCTGAAACAGCGGGACAAGCGTGGAGTCCCCGCGCGACAGAAGGCCGGCGACGGGAGGGGCGGTCTGAGCCGCCGGGCCGGTGAGGGCCACATGGGTGACGCCGGCCCGGCAGTAGAACGCCAACGCGCTATCGGCGCCGAGCGGCTCAGTGCCCCGACCCCGCCAGCGGAACAGGTAGCTCGGAACGGTCCGGCGCCCCGTATACAGATAGATCAGTGCCTCGTCCTCCACCGCGATCACCGCATCCCCGGGGGTTTCGCCGGACACGGCGCCGATCAGGATCCGGAATGACTGGCTGATGCCTTCGGCGGTGGTCTCGAAACCGCGCCTGGCTAGCGACGTCACCTGCCAGCGGCCAAAGCCAGATGCGACCAGGCCCGCCACGAGGATCACGGCGACGCGCGGGGTGCGACCGCGCCGCCATAGCTCCTGGCAGCCGCGGGCCAGCAGCAGCGCGAACCAGGGCACCGTGATCCACATGAAGCGATCGGGCCGGAACGGCCAAAGCGATGCGACGATGACGTACGACACGAGCGAGGCGACGAGTGTCGGGGCGCGGGAGAACCCCACCACGGCCCCTACCGAGACGACGGCGAGGAGCAGCGCTCCGGCCCCATACCACAGCGAGCCAGGAAGGCGAGGCAGGGCCAATCGTCCCAGGGCGCCAAGGGCTCGAAGGTCCAGGCCCTGCAGCATGGCGCCGATCCCGGCCTGGCGGGCCTCGTAGATGTAGGTCCCGTAGTTCGGCGCCAGTGCCGGATCGGCCACGGATCCATGGAGCACGACCCACAACGCCCAGGGGGCAAGCACTGCCGCGGCCACGCCGGCGGCAATCCCGGCGTCGCGCCACGCGCCCCGCACCACGTAGGCGAAGACCACGCCGACGACGACCGCCAGGCCGATGCTTCGGGTGAGGGTGGCGAGGCCCGCCAGGACCCCGGCGAAGGCAGCGGCGCGCGGGGTTGGCGCGTCGCGGTCCGCCAGGGCGATCGCCCATGCGCCCAGGGCGAGGAACAGCGGCTCGGTGAACCTCACGCCCACGATGGTGAGGATCGGGAAGGCACTGAGGGCGACCGTCACGGCGGCGAAGGCGATCCGCGCTGAGAGTTCCAGCCGCCGGGCGTGCCAGGCCACGATCCAGGCCGCCGCCCCGAGCGCCGCGGCGTCGAACAGTTCGAACAACGCCGTGTTCTGGGGGAACGAAGGCCACAGGCGCCGCAGCAGGCCGAGGGCGGCGGGATAGAGAAACGGGTAGTGGACGATCGGCAGCGGATCGGGCAGATGGATGTTGCGGTAGCCATGACCTTCCGCCAGGGCTTTGGCGCCGACGACGTAGATCCCGTCGTCGTAGAACACCCCGACCAGGGCGTCGCTCTGGGCCCAAAGCGCCACCGCGAACACCACCAGTCCGGCGAGCTTGGGCCACACGTTCCACTCGCGCCCGTTCAACCGCCGCACCCGCCGCCGGCGAGTCGCTGCACCAGCGCGTCGAGCCTCGGGGCGCCGGGCGCCAGCGCGCGTATCCGCTCGACGGATCGCACCGCCTCCGGACAGTACCCCGCCCGCAGCGCAGCCTCGGCGGTGAGAAACCAGTACTGCCACACGCGAGGAAACCGCCAGGCAACTCGCCGGCGCCACGTCATGGCTTCGAGCGGGCGGCCCATCGCCAGGGCGATCTCCGCACGCACCGCCAGGTATCGGATGTCGTTCGAGTCAACCGCCGCCATCCTGGCGGCCACGACCTCGGCCGAGTCCCCCAGACCGGCGCGCAAGTACGCCACGGCGGCCCGGGCGCCGGCCTCGAGTCTCAGGGAGTCGAGCAAAAACGCCGCCCGGAAATGCTGCGCCGCCTCCCGCCACCGACCCTCTTCCTCGAGGCGGTAGGCCAGCGTCTCCCACACAAGCGGATGCAGCGAGTACACCAGCAGCGCCCGGCGGAGCAAGACTTCGCCGCGGCCACGGTCGCCGGCGTCGTACGCCAGCGCCCCGGCAACCAGATAGGCGCGATACGATCCCGGCGCGTCACGCACCAGCTGGGGGAAGAAGTGGTCATTGTCACGCCACGTGGGAAGCCTGGTGGAGGTGCGCACCAGCCCCGCCGTTACCGCGAGCGCGGCGAGCGCCACCCCCAGGTGGCGCCAGCTCGCTTCGGTCCACGCCACGAGCCAGCCGAAGACGAGCACGGCGCCCACGGATGGCAGGTACAGCGTCCGCTCGGCCAGCAACACGCCGGTGGGCACAATGAGATTCGACACGATGAGCAGCGTGCCCCCGATCCACCCCAGGCCCAGGGTGATCACGGGCGCGCGGTGCCGTGCTCGGATGGCGAGCCCCGCGAGAGCCACCAGCAGGCCGAGGCCCGCCACTCCCCGCAGGCTCACACGGGCCGCCGCCGGCAGGAAATCCGGCGAATAGTCGGCGGACAGGCGAAGCGGAAACCACAGGAGTCGTACGTACTCGAGCACCACCGGCGCCATTACCAGCAGGCGACCCACGAATCCTTGGCCTTCCAGCCCGGCCGCCGGATGGTCTCCCGCCAGGTCACCCACGATGGTCGCCCGTATCCACAGCCACTCCAGCGCCAGCGCCACCGAGCCGATCCACAACACCGCGTGGCGTCGGAGGACCGTGGCCGGCTGCTCGTCGTGGATTCCGGCCTCGAACCAGTCGGACAGAAGAAACAAGCCCGGAATGGCAAAGGCGGTCTCTTTGGCCGCGAGTCCGGCCGCAAGCGCCGCCAGTGCCCCGAGCGACGCGGCCCAGCGGCGTGGCCCCCCGTCCCCCTGTCGCGCCAGTGTCCCGTCCAGCCGGTAGCACAGCACGGCGGCCAGCGCCATGCAGGCCGCAAGGACCTCGGCGCGCCCGACCACGCTGGCCACGGCCTCCACGTGCACCGGATGCACGGCGAATGCGAGCGCGGCCCCGCCCGCCCCCACGGTGCCAAGTCCCGTGCGCGCGAGCCGAAACACCAGGGCGGTCGTCACGGCGTGCAGCAACAGGTTCACCAGGTGGAACCAACCCGGATCTCCATTACTCAGCGTCCAATCCAGGGCGAAGGAGAGCTCGGTCAGGGGCCGGTAGAGCGCATACCCCCACCACGTTGTCCTGAGGATGTCCCGCCAGTTGGCGAGGGAATGGAGCAGCGTCTTGTTCTGGATGATGTGGATGTCGTCGTACACGAAGGCGTAACCGGCCGTGACCGCGTACGCGCCGGCGGCAATCAGCGCGGCGGCGATCATGACCATCCGGTCGGCGCGGCGCTGGTTCACGATGTCGGCTGGCCGGCCGGGAAGCGGAGCCTGGTCAACACCGGGCGCCCATGGGGCCGCTCGGGCGGCGGCGCGTAGCGCCACACCTCCCACCCCGCGTACCGCTCCAGCAACGGGCGGTTCAGCTCGAACAGATCGCGGGCGAAGACGACTCCACGCCCCAAACCGACCGCGTTGCGCCAAGCCAGGTGACCGAACAGCGTGAAGCCCGCCAGATCGCGGCGCAGCTCGACCTGGCAGGTTTCCGGTGGCGTGTAGCCCCGTCGAAACCGAACGGTGGGATCAGGCCAGGTCCGCTCCAGGGGCGGCGGCACCGTGACGGTGTCGAGCGTCGCCTGGAGTCGCCGAGCCGCGGTCTCCCCGCGCCACCCGGCGCTCTCGGCGGCACGAAGCCACTGATACAGGTCGCACGTATCGAGCCGCCGGTAGGCGCGCTCGACCAGACCGGGGGGGATGTCGAGCGCCCACAGTCGGACCCCCACTCGGCTCCCGAAGCTCTCCGGCACCAGCACTAGCGCCTGCGTCACCCCGCGACGGGCAAGCTCGCGCTCGGGGTGCAGCTTGAGCGTGGCGAGCCCCGCGCGGTACGCATCCCATCGAATGGGCAGGATGCCAATCCAGCCCCAGAGCACGACGATCGCGGCGGCAGCCAACAGCGCCGCATCCCACCGAAGCCACCGCGGCCTGCTGCGGCGCGCCAGCACGGAGGCCGCGCGCCAGGCGCGCGCCGTTCCGATGACGAGCATCGGTGCCGCGACGTAGTAGAAGCGCGGCCCGATGTAGAACCCCGAGTGCCAGTAGAAGAAGTACAACAGCGGCGCGGCCAGGATTCCGGCCCCGATGACCAGCTCGCGCCAGGAGCGCTGGCGCCCGAGTAGTGCCCAGAGGGCGAGCGGCAGCAGGGCGGGAACGGGCCACTCGTACAGATAGATGTGGAGCCGGCGAATCCCGATGGCGACGTTGGACAGGGCGGTAAGCGGCGTGTAGGTCTGGCCCCATGGATCGCTGTGGAAGCCGAGCCCATGCTCGGCGCCGTATACCGCCGTATACCCCAACGTGAGAGGGCTCCCGTAGATGCGCCAGTTGAGCCAGCCCCACGCAGCCAGCACGGGAAGCCCGCCCACAAGCATCCACGGAAGGGCGACCGCGCGGCGGCGCACGGCAACCCAGAGGAGCACGGGAACTGCCGCCCCCACCGCGTCCAGCGGCCGGGTGGCGGCGCACCAGGCCAGGGCGAACCCGGCGGCCAGGAAATGCACCCGCCGCGCGTCGCGGGGGCCGAAGAGCAGAGCCCACGCCGCCAGGGAGAGCGTCACGGCGCTGACATGGCTGAGGTAGGTCCCCGACATGAAGAGCACCCAGGCCGACAATGCCCAGAGCGCTGCCGCTGCCACGCCGGTTCGCCAGCCGTAGAGACCTCGCGCCACCACGTAAACCAGCCCCAGGCTCACCCCGGCCTGGAGTGGGTTGACCAACCATTCGGCGCCGAACAACAGGCCGATCGCCAGCAGGACCGTGTGTCCCGGCGGGTACTGGGAGACCCAGCCCGCGTCGGTGATCCAGGTATGCGTGATGAGGAACGCCGCCGGCAACGGGGGCGCGGGCGCGGCCGTGCGGCCCGCTGCGAACACCCGGGCATGAAACAACTGCGCGACTTCGTCTACCAGGTGTGGATTGGCGGCCCACACGACCCACGTGACGATCACCGACCCGAGGGTGAGCAGCAGGGCCAGGCTCCAAACGATCCGATCCGGGCGCCCGGCCCACCTGGTCTTGCGGGGAAGTGTCACTCGAATCGCGAGCCTGCCCGCGATCAGGGCCCCCACCACTACTGTGACAATGCCGATCCCCCACGATTCGAGGTGCGGTCCCCAGATGGGCCCCGAGTCAGGCGCCGCGCTCCATCGGGGCAACGGGAGGAGCGGCAGCACCAGTAGCGCGGTGCCGAGCGCGACCCAGACCGCGCGGGTCAGGCCGGGTGCCGTCACCGCTGAGGGAGTCTGGGCCGGAACAGATTGAATCGAAGGATATGCCACAGCGCGGCCATGCCGTCTCGCCAGTCAATCTTCTTGCCTTCGGCATAGGTGCGGCCGCTGTACGAAATGGGGACCTCCCAGATCCGGGCGCCAGCCTGCGCCAGCCGCGCGGTGAGTTCGACCTCGATTCCGAAGCGATTGGAGACCAGTGGCAGCGACCTCATGAGGTCCGCCCGCACCATCTTGTAGCACGTCTCCATGTCGGTGAGGTTGAGATCGGTGAACATGTTGGACAGCAGGGTGAGGAACTTGTTGCCCACCGAGTGCCAGAAATACAGCACGCGCCGCGGCCCCGCCTGGAAGCGCGAGCCGAACACGGCGTCGGCCTTGCCCAGCCGAATGGGCTCGAGCAGCGCGGGGAGGTCGTTGGGGTCGTACTCCAGGTCGGCGTCCTGAATCACAATGACATGCCCGGTCGCCGCCCGGATGCCGCTGCGGACGGCCGCTCCCTTACCCCGGTTCTCGGGGTGCTGAAGCAGGCGATCCACCAGGGCCTCCCGATGCAGCCGTTCCAGGATCTCGCCCGTGGAGTCCGTCGAGGCGTCGTTGACGCACACGATCTCGATGTTGAGGGGCGCCTCGCGCAGCCGGCGCACGGCTCGCTCGACGGTCGCCTGCTCATTGAAGGCCGGCATGACGGCGGAGACGCGAATGTCGTTGAAATCGGTCGGGATGGTCATGGACGGGGCGGCGTCTCATGCGCCGTTCCGGACTCGCTCTCGTACTTGGCCAGCTTGCGATACAGCGTGGACGGGTCGATCCCCAGCACTTCCGCCGCCCGCGTCTTGTTGCCGCCTTCGGCCTGTAGCACCCAGCTGATATAGGCGCGCTCGATCACCTCCAGCGTCGGGTTCTGAGGCACCCGCTCGGCCGCGAGCGGCTGCCGCGCCGGCGAGACGATCCGTTCCGGGAGCGCCGAGACCTCAATCTCCCGACCCGGGGTGAGGACCACCGCCCGCTCCAGGGCGTTTTCCAGCTCGCGCACGTTGCCGGGCCACTCGTACACCATCAGCGCGTCGAGCGCCGCGGCGCTGAGCCGCTTTGGGGACTCCGCGCGCGCGGCGGCGATCCGCTCGAGGAAGTTCTCCGCCAGCAAGGGGATGTCTTCTCTCCGCTGGCGCAGTGGCGGCAGGTAGAGCGCAATGACGTTCAGGCGATAATACAGGTCCGAGCGAAACCGGCCCGCGCGGATCTCCCGCTCCAGGTCGCGGTTGGTGGCGGCGATCATGCGAACGTCCACCGGCACGGCCTCGGTGGCGCCCACCGGCAGGATCTCCCGCTCCTGCAGCACTCGCAGCAGCTTCACCTGGGTGGAGGGTGGGATCTCGGCAATCTCGTCGAGAAAAAACGTCCCGGCCCGCGCGGCGGCAAAAAGCCCTTGCTTGTCCCGGACGGCGCCGGTGAACGAACCCTTCACGTGGCCGAACAGCTCGGACTCGAGCAAACTCTCCGGCAGCGCGCCGCAGTTGATGGACAGGAACGGGCCCTCGCTTCGTTCGGACAACTCGTGAATGAAGCGAGCAATGACTTCCTTCCCCGTGCCGCTTTCCCCCTGGATCAGAACGGTGGACTCCGTCCGGGCCACCTGTTTAGCAAGACTCAAAACCTCGGCAAATAATGGCGACCCGCCGATTGGCTGTGCGACGGCTGACCGGTCTCTGCGCCGGATCTCGCGTTTCAGCTCGCGGTTTTCCGAACGCAACGCCCGGTACTCCGCCGCCCTGCGACAGATGGCCACCAGGTCGTCGTTGGCAAAGGGCTTCTGGACGTAGTAAAACGCGCCCTGGTTGACGGCCTGGATGGCGCTCTGAAGCTCGGCCTGTGCCGTCATCAAGATCACTGGCAGTTCTGGATCGCGCTCGCGCGCGGCGCGAAGAATGTCTATGCCCGAGACCTTCGGCATCTTGATGTCGGACAGCACGATGTCGGGTTGGCGCTCGAGCAGCGCCTCCAATCCTGCCCGCCCTCCCTGAACCGCGATCACATCGAACCCGTTGTTCTTCAGGAGAATCCGCAGCGAGTCCAGAATACCGGCTTCGTCATCCACCACCAGCAGGCGGGGCGGTCGCTCGATCACGGTTGCCCCACTTTTGCCGGGACGCCCCCGGTGGAGGCGGCAAGTGCCTTGGTCCCTCGCGGCAACAGCACGGTGAACGTTGTGCCGCGCTCGTCGCTCTTGTCCGCGAACACCACGCCGCGGTGGGCCTGCACGGCCCGGTGCACAATGGCGAGGCCGAGGCCGGATCCGCCCGCTCGACCCGTTACGAAGGGCTCGAAGACCCGCTCCCGAATCTCCGGGGCGATGCCGGGACCGTTGTCGCTCACCGACAGCAGCACCGGATCCTCCACCTCGACGCCGGCCGGGATGTCCTGCTTCCGGGCGGCCCGCACGCCGACCACCACGCGCGCCCCACTGCCACCCGCCTGCACGGAATTGAGCACCAGATTGAGGATGACTCGGTGGAGCAGATCCTCATCTCCCTCGAGCGGCGCCGGCTCGCCCACGACGTCGATCCGGGCACCGGGCAGGCAATCGGGATGCTCCCGGACGGCATCCACCGCCGAGCCCGCCAGCTCCAGCAGGTCGAGCGACTCGTGTCGAGTGGCCCGCACCCGGGAGAAGTCGAGGAACTCGTTCAGCAGGCGACTGAGGCGTTCGCTCTCCCGCACCACCAGGGCGGCGAGCACCTGCTCGTCGCTCGTGGCCCGTTGGGAGCGCGAAAGCTGTTCCACGCAGGAGCGAATCGAGGCCAGCGGGTTGCGGATCTCGTGCGCCAGCGATGCGGACAGCTCGGCTACGGCCTCGAGTCGCTCCGCGCGAAGGTGCAGCTCTTCCAGACGCTTCTGGTCCGAGATGTCCGAGAAGATCGCCGTCACGCTGGGCGGCCGCCCGGGCTCGACCTGTAACGCCGTGGTGGTGAGCCCGATGGGGAAGGTTTGCCCGTTGTTCACGATCGTTCCCTCCGCCCGCACCGTGCGTTCCCCCCGACGCTGGGTTGATACCATGGCCGCCCACAGCTGGGGCGAGCGCGCCTTGAGCAGCTCCGCGATCGGCCGGCCCACCAATGCGGTCATCTCGACCCCCAGCAATGCTTGAGCGGCCGGGTTGGCGTACGCGAGGTTGCCCTCGCCATCCACCGTGACGACGCCGCTTCCGATGTTGCGCAGAATGTCGCTCGCCTCGAGACGAAGTCTCGTCACCTCCCGCTGGAGCACCTCGCGCTCGGCCCCGACCACACCCACCCGGCTCGCGAGGTACCCGGTGGCCAGGGCCACGCCCACGAACACCAGGATCTGCAGGCCCACCGTGACGGAGAGCTGCTCGGGATACCCCCAGACAATGTCCGCCACGTACAACAAGCCGCCGAGCAGCGTGACGAGGAGTCCGGACGCGACCGGCATGAGCACACCGCTCACGGCGATCACGAGGATGTACAGCGCGGAGAAATTGCTCTCGGCCCCGCCGGTGAAGTGAACGATCACCGTCGCGAGGCCCAAATCGAACAACGCTTGGGTGTACAGGAAGGTGGAGCCCGGGCGGGCGCCCTGAACGTGGGTGTACCACGCCGAGAGGCCTGCGGCGAGCAGGCTGACGACCGCGACCATGGCCAGCGTGACGATGACTTCGGGAGGCTGAGCTCGAAACGAAAACGCCGCCGCCATGAATACCACCACGGGGACCACGGCGCGGCCCACGTACACCCAGCGTAGCAGGTCGCGAGCTCGGGCGGCCGGAGCTCGATGGGATCCGCCGGGCTCGAGGAGGCGGCCTTTGCCACCTATCCACGGCATCCCTCAAGATCGGGGTCACTATGGCAAAATGCAATGGCATGGTGTAAGCGGTGCTGGGACAATCGGTTGGAGAAGGCGATCAGAATCCGTGTGGCCCGGCGATGGCTGCTCGCCTGCCTCCGACGGCACACCCCGACGGCGGACAAGCCGAGCGTCAGCCTGGCCCTGGTGGCGACAGTCCAGGGCCGGTGGGTCCTCTCGCCATCCCCTTGATCTGCATTGCTGGCTTGAGGAGAATGGCTGCGCAGGAGGGCTCGTGGCGAGAGTCGGTGCTGGGGGCACGCCATCAGCAAATGGCGGCTCGGCGGTTGGCGGGGCCTGCCGTCCTACTCGGCGTTCCGCTCGCCCACATCGTGAGGCGATTCCTCACGTTCAATCTCGTCAACCTGCCGTCAGGCGGCTTCCATTGCCTGGAGCACCCGGACGAGCCGAGCCTTGGCTTCCTCCGCAACCGGGCGGACGGCGTCGTTCCCCGTGAGATCCAGGGCGGCGACTGGATCCATGGCTGCCACGATCGTTCGGTCGGGCTCGTCGGCCGCGTACACACCTACGTTGCACGGCAGGAGCAGGCCGATCTCCAGCTCGGCCCTCAGCGCGCGGTGGGCCAGCGGGGGATTGCAGGCGCCCAGAATCACGTACGGCCGGAATGCCACGTCCAGCTTCTTCTTCAACGTGGCCGCGACGTCTAAGTCCGTCAGGACGCCGAACCCTTCCCGGGCAAGTTCGTCCCGAACCTTGGCCACCGCGGCCTGAAAGTCGAGGCCAATGGTGACGCTCATGCCGTAGCGGGTGGTTGCGATCATGGGGCACTCCTCAGGGAAAGGCGCGCCGCGCTGGGATCAGCGAGGCGAGGGGAAACGGGGCACACTATGGGAGCGAGCCCCGGGCCTCGACCGGCGAGGCTAGCCGGCAAGCCGTGAACTCCGGCTCAGGCAAGAATGAGTCTGGGCTTAGAAACCTTCCTTCGGTGTCGCGGCGTGATAAGATGGGGACCATTTAGCGATAACGAGCGGTCGGCAGTGAGCAAGCGTTTTCCGTGCCTGGCGGCGCTGATGGTGGTCCTGACGCTCGCCGCGTGCGGGCGGGCGAAGTCAACCGCGGCGGCAAACGCGGAGCGCACGGCCGCCGCGCACCGCGATATCACGGCGGATGACTTGCACGCCATGATGCGGAGCAAGGACTTCGTGCTCGTCAACGTCCACATCCCGTACGCCGGCGACATTCCCGGAACCGACCTGAGCATTCCGTTCGACCAGATCGCAGCGCAGGTGGACCGCTTGCCCGCTGATCGGGCGGCGAAGATCGCGCTCTATTGCCGCAGCGGAGCAATGAGCCAGACCGCGGCGGCAACGCTTGCACAGCTGGGCTACACGAACGTGTTCAACTTGGTGGGCGGCATGCGGGCCTGGGAGGCAGCGGGGTATCCGCTGGTCCTGCGCGGTCAGCCCTGACAGACGGCCGTCAGCGCACGTGCCGGCGCACCCCGCCGTTGATCGTGCGGCCGGACAGTTCCGTTCACGCGTGGGTCGTCCAGCGACCCCCGCGGCCGGCGCAGCGGACACCCGAGACACCCAGGTTGCTGAGCATTCCGGCCTACCGCGCAGGCACCCCGACGCTGGCAATGGTCTCGCCTTGGGTCATGGACGGCACCGCTCGGATGTACAGTATCACGCCCGCCGCCGGCGCACGCGCCTCGAACAGCGGGCGCCCGAGGTAGTCCGT
>CAZVKD010000050.1:9298-13320 GCA_964627675.1 uncultured Gemmatimonadaceae bacterium | reverse complement strand
CAACCCGTACATCAAGGACTTGAAGCCGGGTAGCTGATTTCACGGTTGTCGGATGAGTGCGGCGGCGGTGGGGCGGGTGACCGTCCCACCGCCGTTTCGCTTGACCTGGGCACCCGGCGACATTTGGGAGGCCACACTGTGCACACGTTGATCGAGTTGACCTTGCCGCTCGCGCTGCTGCCCGCTTTCGCAGCCGCCCAAGGACCACCGCCGGGACAGGAGGCCGCCTCGTCATGGGACGTGACGCTGGCCAGAGGCCAGACGCGAGAGATCGCGTTCACCACCGACGAGGGAACGTGGATGTCGGTGGATGTCTCCCCGGACGGCCAGTGGCTCGCGTTCGACCTGTTGGGTCACATCTACCGCCTGCCGATCGCCGGAGGCGAAGCGCAGTCGCTCACCCAGAGCAGCGGCGTGGCCGTGAACTACCATCCGCGCATCTCGCCCGACGGGCGGCTCATCGCGTTCATCTCCGATCGCCGCGGCCAGAACAACTTGTGGCTGATGAACGCTGACGGCTCGGCCCCGCGCGCCGTCTTCAGCGACCTCGACGTCCGCGCCGCCGTCCCCGCGTGGACCCCGGACGGCCGATACATTCTGGTGCGGCGCGACTACGTGGGCGGCGAGGACCAACCATCCGGTCTGGCCGATGACGCCGCCGAGGCAGGCGGCCACGAGCAGGGCCCACAGGGACGCAGCGGGATCTGGATGTACCACCGAGACGGCGGCCAGGGCGTGGCCCTGATCGGTACGGAGGTGCCGGGAGCCACCTGGCCCTCGGTGTCGCCGGACGGCCGGTACGTGTACTACCACATCCGCGCCTCCGGCTCCGACGGCTTGCGGGGGCATTACCAGATCCAGCGCCTGGATCTTCGCACCGGCGGCAGGATCGCGCTCACCCCGGGCGACGCGGACGGCCCGGCCTCGAACCGCATGTCCTCGGGCGGCGCGTGGGCGCCGGAAATCGCCCCGGACGGGCGGTGGCTGGCCTTCGCCCGCCATGTCCCCGACGGCACGATCTCGTTCAAGGGGCACCGCTTCGGACCGCGCACGGCCCTGTGGCTGCGCGACCTCGAAACCGGCCTGGAGCGACTCGCCCTCGATCCCATCTCGGTGTCCGTGGAGAGCGGATCGAAGAGCCTCCGCATCCTGCCGGGCTACGACTGGACGCCCGACGGCCGCTCGATCGTGATCGCGCAAGGCGGGAAGCTGCGGCGGCTCGACGTCGCCACCGGCGCGGTGCAGCCGATTCCCTTCACCGCCCCCGTGCGCCGCACGATCTCCGAAATGGCCTACCGGCCCTTCCGCGTTTCGGATGGCCCGTTCGAGGCGAAGTTCCTGCGGTGGCACACCGCTACGCGTGACGGCGCGCGGCTGGCGTTTCAGGCCGTCGGCCGCGTGTGGGTCATGGATCGCAACGGCGCGCCGCGGCGGCTGACGCCCGAGTCCTTCCGGGCCCAGGAGTTCGGTCCCGCGTGGTCGCCGGACGGCCGCTGGATCGCGTTCACCACCTGGGACGACACCGCTCAGGGTCACGTGTGGAAGGTGCGCTCAACCGGCGGGGAGCCGGAGCGGCTCACCGCGGTCGCGGGCGAGTTCGTGCATCCTGCCTGGAGTCCGGACGGCAGCGAGGTGGTCGTGGCGCGGGGCGCCGGGGCCACGCTGGCCGGGCGCACCCTCACCCACAACCCCTGGTGGGACATCGTTCGCATCCCGGCGACGGGCGGCACGGCCACCTTCGTCGCCCGCGTCCCACTGCCCGTGGAGTCAGACCCCAGCGCGATGGCACGTCGCGGCATCGTTCAGCCGGCCTACGGGCCCGAGGGCCGCATCTTCTATCCCGAGATGCAGCGCGCGCCGGGGCGCGGCGGACTCCGGTCCGTCATCGTGTCCGTCAAGCCCGACGGCGGCGACCGCCGGGAGCATCTCGTGATCCCGGCCGCGGACGAGGCCGCGCCGTCGCCCGGCGGCCAATGGCTGGCGTTCCAGGAAGGCGACAACGTGTATCTCATGCCCCTGCCGTGGCAGGGCACGGGCGAACAACCGGTGGACATCAACAAGCGCCGCGGCAAGCTCCCGGTGAAGCAGCTCTCCCGCGCGGGCGGGCTCTTCCCCCGCTGGCGCGATTCCATGACGGTGGAGTTCGGCAGCGCGAATCGGTACTACGCCTACCACGTGGGCCGGGAGACCGCCGAGACCGTGACGGTGCGACTCACCGTCCCGCGGCGCGCCCCGGCGGGATCCATGGCGCTCGCCGGGGCGCGCATCGTCACGCTCGCGGGGCCCGGCGTGATCGAGCGCGGCACCGTGGTGGTGAGCGGAAGCCGCATCACCTGCGTGGGCCAATGCGCCACCGCGGGCGTGGGTCGCGTCATTGACGTCACCGGCGCCACGATCATTCCCGGCTTCGTGGACATGCACAGCCACCACTACCGGGAGCACCGTGGCTATCGGCCGCTTCGCGACTACGAGGTGGCGTCCTATCTCGCCTACGGGGTCACGACCAGCCTCGACAACTCCATGTGGTCGCAGAACATCTTCCCCACCGCCGAGCTGATCGAGGCGGGCGACATGATCGGGCCGCGCACGTTCTCCACCGGCGATCCGCTCTACAGCGGGGATGCCGCGCGACAGAACCTGCTCTCCAGTCGCGAGGTCACACAGGACAACGTGGACCGGCTGCAATCCTGGGGCGCCGTCTCGCTCAAGCAGTACCTGCAGCCCCGCCGCGATCAGCGCCAATGGGTGTCGGACGTGGCGCGCGCGAGGGGACTCATGGTCACCGCCGAGGGCGGCGATTTGAACTACAACCTCAGCATGATCATGGATGGGCAGACGGGCTGGGAGCATCCCATGAGCGAAATCCCCATCTACCAGGACGCGGCGACGTTCTTCGGCAAGGCCGGCGCCGCGTACTCGCCGACCTTCGTCGTGGCAGGCCCGGGTCCGTGGAACATCGAGTACTTCTTTGCCGAGTCGGAGGTATGGAAGGACCCCAAGTACCAGCGCTGGATGCCCTGGCGGCAGATGGCGGGACACCTCAGGCGCCGCACGCTGCGCCCGGAGACGGACTACAGCTTCCCGCTGCTGGCGCAGGGCCTGGCCGACATCATCCAGGCGGGCGGTTACGGCGCCATCGGCTCGCATGGCGAGCAACTGGGCCTGGCGCCCCAGTGGGAAGTCTGGATGGCCGCCACGGCCATGGGACCGCTCGGCGCGTTGCGCCTGGCAAGCCTCCACGGCGCGCATTTCCTCGGCGCAGACCAGGACATCGGATCCATCGAGAACGGCAAGCTGGCGGACCTGATCGTGCTGAACGCCAATCCGCTCGAGAATATCCGCAACACGATGAACATGCGGTACGTCATGAAGGGCGGCGTGCTGTACGACGCCGGAACGCTGGACGAGATCTGGCCCGCGGCCCGGCCCTTCGGACGCTATTACTGGATGAACCCGGACGCGTTGCGGGCGGACGATCGCCCCCACGACTTCAGGCCGAGATAGGAAGGTCGGGAAGGTCGGGAAGGTCGGGAAGGTCGGGAAGGTTGTGAAGGTTGGGAAGGTTGTGAAGGTTGTTAAAGGATGGGGAAGGTGCTTCTCGCCTTCCCAACCTACCAAACCTCCACAACCTTCCTAACCTTCCCAACCTTCCTATCGCGCGTCGAGAAACTTGATCAGCTCCAACTGCTCCAGGTAGTCGAGCGCCGCGAAGGCGTCCCGCGACCGCTGCGCTTCGCCGCCATGCATGAGGATCGCATCACGCACGCTGTAGGCGCGCCCGTCGTGCAGGAACACCCGCCGGGCACCCAGCCCCATGAGCGGCGCCGTTCGCAGTTCGGCCGGTGTCGCCCCGGGCCCGCACACGCCGGCCAGCGCCGGGCCCATGTCGTGCAACAACAAGTCGGAGTACAGCGCCACCCGTTTTCGATCGAGCGAGGGAACCGGACTCCTCGTGGTCATGACGGGCACGTGGCAGGCCTCGCATCCCACGTCGAGCTCGGACCAGCTCGGCGCGTAGGTGT
>CAZVKD010000050.1:0-9288 GCA_964627675.1 uncultured Gemmatimonadaceae bacterium | reverse complement strand
CCGAGCGAGACTGTCCCGGGCCACGGTCCATTCGGGCCTCCGGGGAGCGGGCGGGGCGAGAAACCGCACGAAATCCACCAGCAGGTCGAACGAGCGGGCATCAATCTCGGGATCGGGGGCGGGATCCACGCCGTTCGGCAGCGGCCGGCCGCCGGCGAGGACCTCACGAGGCTCGAGCGGGTTGGTGAGCCCCATCTCGAGCAGCAGCGCCCCCGCCGTGAACTCCGCAATGGTGGCGAAGTCGGCCTTGCGCCCGAACCGTCCCGCACGCCCGTCAGGCGTGCGACCCATGCGTCCCGAAATGCCGTCGCCGTCCCGGTCGTCCGGATCGGCGCGGGAAGCGATCTCGGCCTCGGGAATCGCTTCGACCAGTCCCAGCCCGAACAGAAACGGCACGGTGAACCGCCCCCGCTCCGTGGCCGCCTGGGGCACCGCCTCGCGATCGAAACCGTGCGCCTTCATGGCCGGCGTGGCCTGCGTTCGCACGTTGCGGCCTCCGGCTTCGACCAAGAGGTCGCACGCCGTCCCGTCGAAGCGCGTCGCCTTCACCACCCGCTGCTCCCCCGTGCCGCCACTCGCGGGGTCGGTGTGGCAGGCGCTGCACTGGTTCTCGTTGAACATGGGGCCCAGTCCCTCCGCAGGACTGAACACGCGATTGAACAACGCCTCGCCCGCCCGGAAGCGGGCCAACTCCTCCTGCGTGAGGACTGGCAGAGGCGCCCCGTACTCCGCGGTAACCTCCCCCCCCACCGGTCCTCGAGCACAGGCCGCGAGCCAGGCGCCACACGCGCCTAGCGCGATGCGCCTCACACCGGCTTGGCGGAATGTCGTCATTGGAGCGAGATTACAGGGTGAGGCTGTAGCATGTGCGGCGAACCGGTGAACGGCAAGCAGGCATTCCCGCAGCTCTGTTTGGCGGCGGCCCTCCAACTGGCGATCGCCCTGCCCCTGGCCGCCCAGACGATCCGCGGCCAGCTGCTCGAAGTCGGGACCAACCATCCCGTGGCGTCGGCCCAGGTTGCGCTGATCACGCCCTCGGGCAACGCGGTCTCGGCGGACCAGAGCAGCGGATCAGGGCACTTCTCGCTGCGCGCTCCCCGGCCCGGGGATTACCGCCTCCAGGTCCGCCGGCTCGGCTACCGCCCATACCTGCAACCGGTCGCCGTCGGGCCGCGCGGCCTGGTGCTGGACGTTCCCCTCGAGCCACTGCCCATCTCGCTGGATCCGGTGACGGTCGAAGCGGACCTCAGCCTTCGCTACCTCGAGCAGGTGGGCTTTTACGTTCGCCAACTCAGCGACTTTGGGCATTTCATCACGCGCGACGTCATCGAGCAGCGCCGAGCCACTCGGGTCAGTGACGTCTTGAGCACGGTACCAGGTGTCCGCCTGGTCCCGGACGGCCGCGTCCTCGGGCGAACGCTGCTTCAGTTCCGTGCCGCCCAAACCACGTTCGGCGGCCTGTGTGAGCCCCGCGTATTCGTGGACGGCCTGATCGCCATTCGGGGCGACTCCAAGCCCGTCGTCATGACGCCGGGCGGCGGGCTGATTGACGAACTGAACGAGGAGGACCCGAGGTCGCCCGAGCCCACCGTGGACGAAGTGGTGGACCCCCGGGACGTCGAGGCAATCGAAGTGTACCGCAGCGGGGCGGAGGTCCCGGCCCACTTTGGCGGCATGGGGCCGTTCACCCGATGCGGCGTCGTGGTCATCTGGACCAAGAAGGGGCGCACCCGGGGCGGACGATGAGGGGGCGTGAAGGGCGCGCCGTCTGGTTCCCGCCGGAGGTAGCACGGTCGCCCTGACCATGGGGCCGGCACTGGTGCGGGATCAGGTGGCCGCCTCACGCCGCGCGGCGAAGAACTCGGACAACAGCGCTCCGCATGCCTCTTCCATCACCCCTCCCAACACGTCGGGGCGATGGTTGAGGCGCCGGTGGCGGAGCAAGTCGCCCACGCTCCCGGCCATACCCGCTTTGGGATCATAGGCGCCGAACACCACGCGACTCACGCGCGCAAGGACAATGCTGCCGGCGCACTGCGCGCAGGGCTCCAGCGTGACGTACAACGTGGCGCCGTCCAACCGGTCCCTGCCGATCGCCTGGAGCGCGCGCTGAATGGCCAGCAACTCGGCGTGCCGCGTGAGGTCCCGGCGGGCCACCGTTTCGTTGTGGGTGCGCGCCACGATCCGCCCGTCGAGAACCACGGCGGCGCCCACCGGCACCTCCCCGGCGCTCGCCGCCCGCCGAGCCTCCGCGAGCGCCGCCGCCATCCCGGCCGCGTCTCCCTCGGACAGCGCGCCGCGCCGCGGGCCGGGGCCGCCGGCGCCGGTCAGCGCCGACCCGCGCCGCACCGGGCCGCCACGCGCTCGGCGTGTCCCCGATCACTCGACGTCACGTGCAGCAGGTCGCCGGACGGCTCGTGCGCCAGGAACACGGTGATGTCATCGTAGATGGGCTCGCGCGTCGAGGTCCAGCCCCGCCGTTGCGTACCACGCCCCTCGATCCGGCCCGTCGCTCGATCCCGGCGGTCCAACCGATATCCCATCTGGTTGAGTTCGGCCACGACGCAGAAGAACACCGCATTGCCGTCCGCAGGGGCGGGCACGCTCACGCGGTGCGGTCCCGCCGATCCACACGCCGCCCATACGGCCGTGGCACAGAGCATCCCGGCCGTTACGGCCTTCCCAGGGGCAGCTTGACCCATTCCTCCACACCCACGTCGTCGCGGAACCGAAAGCTCAACTGCCCCTGTCCCAGCTCGG
Organism: uncultured Gemmatimonadaceae bacterium; assembly: GCA_964627675.1. GTDB lineage: Bacteria > Gemmatimonadota > Gemmatimonadetes > Gemmatimonadales > GWC2-71-9 > JACQHC01. The sequence goes on along the minus strand of CAZVKD010000050.1, from coordinate 6,528 downwards.
CCCAGTGCACCCCCGAGCGACGGCCGGCCGCGGTGTACCGCACTTCGTACACAAACGGCCGCTCGGTGGGACGAAGCGCGAACAACACCAGACCAGCCTCTCGAGCCCGGGTCCCCCCGTCTCGGGATGGCAGGCGCACGGCGACGTAGTCGTGCCCCTCGTAGCGCGCATCGCGCACGATGGCGACGCGCGGGACGGCGCTGCCCAAACTGGTCTCGATCACGCTCGTCGTGCGCATCGGATCTATTTCCCAGAGCCCCTCGACGGGCTGGAGGCTGTCCTCCCAGAAAGCGAAAAACGCCGCGAAATCGTCCTCGGTCGCCGGGAACACATCCCACCGCTCCGCCCGGGTGAACGGCACCGGCGGCGTGTGTCGCGTGTACGGGGCCACGGGATAGCCCAGAGCGGTGACGGGGATTTCCTCCCATCGGGCGGGGCGCAGCAACACGCCGATCCCCGAACCCAGCACGGCTCCGGCCAAGCCGAATCCCACCACCTCCGCTGCGACTCCGGGGTCGCCCCAGCTCGCGCCGAAGGTGGAACGCAAGGCCGTGGCACCGAGCACGCCTCCCGCCAGCGCGCCGATTCCTCCTCCCAGGAGCACGCTGCCATTGGGCCGCCGGCGAACCTGAATCCGCTGGGAGCCGTCGAGCGGCACCGGCACCGTGTCGGCGTCAACCTCGCGGACGAGGACACCGAGCCGGGTGGCTCTGAGCACCGTTCCCACGCGCCACAGGCCGGTTGCCGCGGAATCGGCACTGGCGGCGCGCACGGTGCTACCCGGTCTCAGGGGAACGACCTGCGCCGCGGCCGATCTGATCCCACCGCCAACGAGGAGCAGCAGGAGTGCTGCAGGCCGTGCCTTCATGTCACTCGTGATAAACCGCGCCTCAGGTCGCAGCGGATGCCATGGGGGTGGCGCCGGCCGCGCCGGCCGCACCGCCCGCGCCGGCGGCGATCCGGACGAAGCCAAGGTCGCCACCCGGAACCGGTTCCACGCGAACCGTGTCACCTTCCCCATATTCCCCCTCGAGGATGGCCAGTGCCAGGGGGTTCTGAATGCGCCGCTGGATCACTCGCTTGAGCGGGCGCGCGCCGTAGACCGGATCGTACCCTTCCGCGAGAAGCAGGTCCCGCGCCTCGGGCGCGAGCTCTAGGTTGATCCGCCGCGCGGCCAGCAGCTGCCGCACCCGCTCCAGCTGCAACTCGACGATCTCGCTCAGATGCTCGCGCGTGAGCGGACGGAACACCACAATGTCGTCCACGCGGTTCAGGAACTCCGGTCTGAAGGTGGCGCGCAACGCCTCGCGCACGCGGCGCTCGGCTTCGTCCCACTCGCGCTCGCCCAATTCCAGGAGCCACTGGCTCCCGATGTTGGAGGTCATGATGATAACCGCGTTCCGGAAACTCACCGTGCGACCCTGACTGTCCGTGAGCCGGCCGTCGTCCAGAATCTGGAGCAGGACATTGAAGACGTCCTGGTGCGCTTTTTCGATCTCGTCGAACAAGACGACCGAGTATGGGCGTCGCCGCACCGTCTCGGTCAGCTGCCCGCCTTCCTCGTAGCCCACGTAGCCCGGCGGCGCGCCGATCATCCGCGCCACGGCGTGTTTTTCCATGTACTCCGACATGTCCAGCCGCACCATGGCGCGCTCGTCGTCGAACAAGAACTCGGCGAGCGCTCGCGCCGTCTCCGTCTTGCCCACGCCCGTGGGCCCGAGAAAGATGAAACTCCCGACCGGCCGATTGGGATCCTGCAGCCCCGCCCGCGAGCGGCGCACCGCGTTGGCCACCGCCGCGAGCGCCTCGTCCTGGCCGATCACCCGGCGACCCAGTTCGCGTTCGAGGTGCGTCAGGCGTTCGCGCTCCGACTCCAGCATCTTGCTCACCGGAATCCCGGTCCAACGGGCCACGATCTCGGCCACGTCTTCGGCGTCCACTTCCTCCTTCAGGTACTTGGCCTTCGCCTGGATCTCCGCCAACCGCTTCTTCTCCGCCTCAATCTCGCGCTCCAGCGCGGGGATTCTCCCGTATTGGATCTCCGCCGCCTTCTGAAGGTCGCCCGCACGGGTCGCCTTCTCGGCATCCATCCGCGCCTCCTCCAGGCGGGCCTTCTTCTCCCGCAACGTCGCGATGGCGGACTTCTCGGCCTGCCACTGCGCCTTCATGGCCTGCGACTGCTCGGACAGTTCCGCCAGTTCCCGCCGGAGCGCGTCCAGCCGCTCCAGGCTGGCGCGGTCGGTCTCGCGGCTCAGAGCCTGCTCCTCGATCCTCAGCTGCACCATCCGCCGCTCGATCTCGTCAATCTCCTGCGGCAAGCTGTCAATCTCGATCCGCAGTCGGCTGGCGGCCTCGTCAATCAGGTCAATCGCCTTGTCAGGAAGGTGCCGGTCGCCCACGTAGCGATCCGAGAGCGTGGCCGCGGCGACCAGCGCGTTGTCCGTGATCCGCACACCGTGATGGACCTCGTAGCGCTCCTTGAGCCCCCGGAGAATGGCGATCGTGTCTTCCACAGACGGCTCTCCCACCAACACCGGCTGGAACCGACGCTCCAGCGCCTTGTCCTTCTCGACGTGCTTGCGGTACTCATCGAGCGTCGTGGCGCCTACCACGTGCAGCTCGCCGCGCGCCAGCGCCGGCTTGAGCATGTTCGACGCGTCCACCGCCCCCTCGGCCGCTCCCGCGCCCACGATCGTGTGGAGCTCGTCAATGAAGACCACGAAGCGACCTTCCTGGCTCGTGAGCTCCTTCAGGACCGCCTTGAGCCGCTCCTCGAACTCCCCGCGATACTTGGCCCCGGCGACCAGCTGCCCGATGTCCAGTACGATGAGATGCTTGCCGCGCAGCGACTCGGGAACGTCCCCATTCACGATCCGCTGGGCCAAGCCCTCCACAATGGCCGTCTTTCCGACCCCAGGCTCGCCAATGAGCACGGGGTTGTTCTTGGTTCGCCGGGAGAGCACCTGGACCACGCGCCGGATCTCTTCGTCACGCCCAATGACCGGATCCAGCTTTCCCTGGCGGGCGAGCTGCGTGAGATCGCGGGTGAATCGTTCCAGAGCCTGGTACTTTCCCTCAGGCTCCACATCGGTCACCCGATGGCTGCCGCGCACCGCCGCCAGTGACTCGAGCAGCGTCTCGTAGTCCACGCCGCGCTGGCTCAGCGAGGCACGCGCCGTCGTTCCTTTGGTCGCCGCCAGCGCGAGCAGCAGATGCTCGGTCGAGACGTAGGCGTCCCCCAACTCCCCCGCGAGCGTATCCGCCCGATCCAGCGCCGCGGACAGTTCGCGGGCCATGATGGGCTGCGCTCCCGCCGCACCCGATTGTTTGGGCAACCGGTCGAGTTCCCGGCCCACCTCCTCTCTGAGCTCCGCGACGTTGAGGCCCGCCTTCTGCAGGATGGGGATCACAATCCCCTCCTCCTGCTCCAGCAGCGCCATGAACAGGTGGGCGTCGTTCACCACGGGATTGCCCCGGCCGCCGGCCAGTTGCGAGGCGGTCTGGAGCGCCTCCGTAGCCTTGAGGGTCAGACGTTCGGGTCGGATCATGTTCGATGCACTGCATCCAAGAATCCCACAGCACCAGGGGCAAGCGCCATACCCCAATCCACGCCGTCCCGGCAACCTTGGGCGTCAAAACGACAGGGCGCGCTGATTTGCTCAGCGCGCCCTGGCCGACGCGGGGCGAGGCATCCCTGCCCTCACTTGATGATCGTCATCTTCTCGGTTCGTCGCACCCCGTCCACTTCGAGCTGGTAGACATAGACCCCGGACGCGGCCTCTTTGTCCGTCCCCCGGTACTTGCCGTCCCAGTAGGCAACGTAGTTCCCGGTCCCATTCCACTCGAGGGTCAGGTTCTCCAGTAACTCGCCCGACCCCTGGAGGATCGGAACGGCTACGAGCTGAGCCAGCACGTTATAGATGCGCAGGCTCACCACCGGAGGCTTCCCGTCGTCAAACAACGACTTCGGGATTTGAAACGGAATCCACGTCTCCGGATTGAACGGGTTCGGGAAATTCCTGCCCAGTGACACCCCGGCGACCTGTTGCGATGATTGCGCCGCGACCCGTTCCGGTGCCGCCACGACGAGCCCGAGCAACACCACCGCCCAGGCGACAGCCCTCATTTTTTGGCTCCTATTCTGACAACAATGGTCCGAACGCAAGCTCCTTGAGAGTTAAAGTGTTCCGCCTTGCGCGTTCCGCTTGCCTTCCGACCTCAAGTTAGGACCGCCCGGCAATGGGGTCAAGCCGGCCCATCCACGTCAAGGATGCGCCGCCGGTCCGAGGCGTCGCGCGTCGCCGACCCGAACCGTGAGGCCCGTACTATCCAGCCACTCCAGCAGCGGAATCAGGTATTTCCGCGACAGACCGCTCACCTGGCGAAGATCCGCCGGGGAGGCTTGGCCTAAGCGCTTGATTTCGGCCAAGATCAAATCCCGAACTCGCTCGAGCTCGGCCGGGACGTAATATCGCTCCCGGCCGACCCTGGCTGCCCGGCCGTCCCTGACGAAGAACTCGAGGAGCGAACGAGCCGTGTCCGCCGGCGCGACCTGCGCCAACTCGGCCGGCGTGCGCCCCTCTCCACCTGCTTTCGACAGCTCTTCCAGCACCTTGGTTGCCGTCGCCGCGAGCGAGGGGGGCGGAGACGCAACGTGCGACCGTGCCCTGATGTAGGCCCCCTCGACCACCGCAGCCCCGCTCGAGAGCAGGTGCGCCTCGGCAAGCCTCGCGACCTCGGCGGTCCCCAGCTCCTTACGCCACAGCTCCAGCGGCATGCCCGGCTCGAGCGGATGAGCGCGATGATACGCTTCCAGCGCTCGCCGGGCCGACTCCACCCCCGCCAGTCCCGCGGAGCGGGAAACCAGCACCTCCCCCACCCGCGTGACACCGTCCCGAGCGGCAGCGGCGATGCTCTCTCCCACCGCCTTGGGATGAAGGCCCAGACGGACCGGCAGATCGTGAACCTTCAGTGACTCCCCGGTGACCTCGCTTCGCTCGACGAAGACTCGAACCCTCGCCACCGGGTCGGTGGCCCCGCGTTCAGCAGCGCCGGCCGGTCGTCGCGGGCGTGGCGCCGGCCAGGGGTCTACCACCACGCAGCCCCCAATGGTGCTCGCCGGCGAGGCGGATCTCAGGACGCCACGATCGCCCCACCGGCTAACGATCGGCTCGGCCAGCCGAAGCCGCGCCGCCGCCGATGTCCCGGGGGCGATCTCGGGCTCGAGCGGCGTCACGCGAGCCATCACCTCGGCCGTGCCTAGGTGCAGCCGAACGGGCGATCGTTGGGTGAGCGGGCGAGCGGATGGGAGGAGCGTGACCATGACGTCAACGGCCGAAGTGGCCCGCCAGGAGGGATCCGTCACGATCACGCTCCCCCGCCCGGCTGCCTCACGTTCCAGGCCGGCCAGCGCCAGCGCCGTGCGCCGTCCGGGCTCCGCTCGATCCCGCGCCTCCCCGTGCACTTCGATGCTCCGGACTCGCGCCCGGGCGCCACCGGGCAGGACGATCACCTCCTCACCCACGGAAACGGCGCCGCTCCAGGTGGTTCCCGTCACCACGGTTCCCGCGCCCGCCACGGTGAACACCCGATCCACCGGCAGGCGAAACACGTCGTCCCGCATCCGCGCCCGCGAGCGCCGCGCGGCCGCGGCCAGCGCCTGGCGAAGCGCGTCGAGCCCGAAACCTGTCACGGACGACACGGCCACGGGCGGCTCCCATCGAATGCCGGTGGCGGCCAGCCGCACGGCCACGTCCGAGCGCACCAGGTCCAACCACTCCTCGTCCACCAGGTCGGCCTTGGAGATCGCCACCACGCCGCAGGACACGGCCAGGAACTCGAGGATTGCGAGGTGCTCGGTGGTTTGCGGCATTACGCCCTCGTCGGCCGCCACCACGAGGAGCGCCACGTCCACGCCCGTGGCGCCGGCCACCATGTTCCGCACGAAGTCCTCGTGCCCCGGCACGTCCACCACGCTCGCCGTGAGGTCGGGGGCCAGCCGCATCGCGGCGAACCCCAGGTCAATGGTGATGCCGCGCCGCTTCTCTTCGGCCCAGCGATCGGTATCCGTGCCGGTAAGCGCCTTGACCAGCGCGGTCTTGCCGTGATCCACGTGCCCCGCGGTGCCGATTACGACGTGGTGGCCCACGGCTGTGCCTCCCAGAAATCCAGTGCGCGGAGCGTGCGCCCTTCGGCAAGATGGTGACGGATGAACCGAGCCAGGAGCCGGCGATGCGCCAGGGCGCGCGCCGGCGTGACCGGCTGGTCGAGCGCGTCGTCGCCGGCCACAAAGCGCTGGAGCATGCGGCGATCCTCCGCCGGCAAACGCCGGCGCCCGGCTCCGGCGCATCGCCGGCACACCAGTCCGCCGTGCGCCACCGAGAACGCGGCGGGTCCCGGCGCCACCGGGCGGCCGTCGCGGGCGCACCGGTCGAGCGCCGGCGCGAAGCCGAGCGCGGCCACCAACCGCCACACGGCCGCGAGGGAGACGGGAGAGAGCGCGGCCCCTTGAGCCCCGGCAACACGTTC
>CAZVKD010000049.1:273-13328 GCA_964627675.1 uncultured Gemmatimonadaceae bacterium | reverse complement strand
GCCACCGCTCATGGGCTTTGAGGCGCGCGAGCAGTTGAAGCCCGTCCACCTTGGGCATCATGATATCCAGCATGAGGAGGTCGGGCGCGGATTCTTCCAGTCGTTCGAACAGACTGCGGGGCTCCGGCACCGCCACGACGTCGTATCCGTTCTCGGTCAGAATCCAGGTAAGCGTGCGGAGCAACGCCTCGTCATCGTCGGCCACCAGGATTCGGGCCGACGGGGCGGGCTGAGCCGGGGTCGTCACCGAGGTCAGGCCGCCGACAGGCGTTCGATGGTGGCCGGATCCACGTTCCCGCCGCTCACCACCAGCACCGTCGGGCCGCTGGGCAGGAACTCGCGAGACCGAATCGCGGCGGTGGTCACGGCGCCCGACGGCTCGACCGTCAGCTGCTGGTCGAGGTAGAGCCAGCGGGTCGCCTCGACGATCGCCGCTTCGGACACGGTAACCGGCTGAGCGCGGCCGCGCAGGTGCGCAAAGGGGAGTGCACCCACCGCGAGCGGCAGCAGGCCATCCGCCACGCTGGCCGTTTGCTCGAGGCGCACCACTCGGCCCGCTGCCAGGGCCGCGGCGAGTGCGCTTGATCCCACCGGCTCCACCGTGGTGAGACGCACCGACGGCTTGAACCCGGCGATGGCCGCCGCGATCCCCGCAGCCAGCCCGCCGCCTCCCACCGGCGCGGCCACGTCGTCAACCTCGGGGAGCTGTTCGATGATCTCGAGCCCCACCGTCGCCTGGCCGGCAATGATGTCATGGTGGTCGAAGGGTGGAATCATGCTCAGGCCCTGCTCGTCGGCAAGGGCCTCAGCCTTCGCCAGCCGATCCTCAGACGTCCGGCCGGCCAGGACCACCTCGCCCCCCCATCGCCGCACGCCAGCCACCTTGGCCGCCGGGGCCGTTTCCGGCATGACGATCACCGCCCGCACGCCCATGCGCTGGGCCGCGAAGGCCAGGGCCTGACCATGGTTCCCGCTGGAGTAGGTGATGACGCCCCGCGCGCGGGCCGCCGGCGGCAGGCGACGCAGGGCGGTCCACGCGCCACGGAGCTTGAATGCACCGGTGGGCTGCCTGCTTTCCAACTTGAGGAATACCGGGACCCCCGCGATCTCCGCCAGCGGCGGCATGGGGAGAAGCGGGGTGCGCACGGCCACGCCTTCGAGGCCGCGCGCGGCCTCCCGGATGCTCTCCGGGCTCACCAGGTCGGCCGCTGTCAACGGGCGCGCCTGCCTACACCGATAACGGGCGTTGATCTTCCCCCTCGGCGGCCACCGGACCTTCGTCGCCGGTCGGCTCCTCGTCCCCGCCGTCGTCCTCCTTCACCACGCGCGCCACGTCCACCACGGCATCGCCCTCGTCGAGCTGCATCACCTTCACGCCCTGCGTGTTCCGGCCGATGACCCGAATGCCGGCCACCGGCACGCGGATGATCACGCCATGGCGCGAGATCATCATCAGTTCGTCTTCCGGCAGGACTTCCTTCAGGGCCACCACGGCGCCGGTCTTGTCGGTCACCTTTACCGTGATGATGCCCTTGCCGCCACGATGCTGCACCCGATACTCCGACAGTTCCGAGCGCTTGCCCATGCCGTTCTCGGTCACCACCAGCAGCGTGGCGTCGCGCCGAATGACCACCATGCCGATCACCCGGTCGTCCTGTTCCAGCTCGATGCCGCGCACCCCGGTGGCCGCACGACCCATTTCCCGGACGTCCTTCTCGTTGAAGCGAATACTCATGCCGCCCCTGGTGGCGAGCACCACGTCGTTCGTGCCGTCGGTGATCTGCGCATCGATCAACTGGTCGCCGGGCTCGATGTTGATGGCGTTGATCCCGGTGGACCGCGGGTTCCCGTAGGCGGCGAGTACCGTTTTCTTCACCGTTCCGTTGGCGGTGGCGAACATGAGGTAGTGCGCGTCGTCGAACTCCCGCACGGTCACGAACGCCGCGATGCGCTCGGCCGGCTTGATCCCGATGAGATTGACGATGGGCTTGCCGCGCGCGGCGCGCCCGCCCTGCGGAATGTCGTACACCTTGAGCCAGTACACCTGTCCGTTCTCGGTGAAAAACAGCACGTAATCGTGCGTGGAGGCGACGAACAGGTGCTCGACCCAATCGTCTTCCTTCGTCCCCATGCCGTTCAGGCCGCGACCGCCCCGCCGCTGGCGCCGGTACGTCGTGACCGGGATCCGCTTGATGTACCCCGTGTGCGATACGGTGATGACCATGTCCTCTTCGGCAATCAGGTCTTCCACCGTGAAGTCCTGCTGATCGGCCGCGATCTCCGTGCGCCGCTCGTCGCCGAACTTGGCGACGAGCTCTTCCAGCTCGTGCTTGACGATCGCCATCCGCTTGGGCCTGGACCCCAGGATCGCCTTCAGCTCCTTGATCAGTTTCTTCACGTCCTTGAGCTCGGCCTCCAGCTTGTCCACCTCGAGCGCCGTGAGCCGCGCCAGGCGCAGGTTGAGGATCGCCTCGCTCTGCTTCTCCGTGAGCCGGAACGTCTGGCGCAGGGCCACGGCGGCCGCCGGGACGTCTTTCGCGCGCTTGATGATCTCGATGACCGCGTCAATGTTGTCCACCGCGATCTGGAGACCCTCGAGGATATGCTCTCGCGCGAGCGCGTCATCCAGCTCGAACTGCGTGCGCCGAGTCACGACCTCGTGGCGATGGTCCACGTACTGCTGCAGCAGCTGCTTCAGGTCCAGCACCTGCGGCACGCCGCCCACCAGCGCCAGCATGATGGCGCCGAAGGTGGTCTGCATCTGGGTGTGCTTGAATAGCTGGTTCAGCGCCACCGACGGGTTCGCGTCCCGCTTCAGCTCGATGACGATCCGCATCCCGTCCCGGTCGGACTCGTCACGCAGGTCGGAGACGTCCGTGATCTTCTTGGCGCGCACCAGCTCGGCGATCTGCTCGACCAGTCGCGCCTTGTTCACCTGGAAGGGGATTTCGGTGACGACGATCTGCGACTTGCCCGACGATTCCTTTTCCTCCACCTGCGCCCGCGCGCGCATCACGATGCGGCCACGACCCGTCTCGTAACAGTCCTTGATGCCGTCGGACCCGTAGATGAACCCGCCGGTCGGGAAATCCGGCCCCTTGATGAACTGCCGCAGCTCCGCGATGGAGCAATCCGGGTGATCCACCAGGTAGTGCACCGCCGCCGCCACTTCCCGGAGATTGTGCGGCGGGATGTTGGTCGCCATGCCCACCGCGATCCCCGACGAGCCGTTGACCAGCAGATTGGGAAGTTTACCCGGCAGCACCGTGGGCTCGTGCAGCCGGTCGTCGAAATTGGGAATGAAGTCAACCGTGTTCTTCTCGATGTCCTCCAGAAGCGCGACCGCGAGCGGCGTGAGCCGCGCCTCCGTGTAGCGATACGCCGCCGGATTGTCGCCGTCCACCGAGCCGAAGTTCCCCTGCCCGTCAACCAGCGGATATCGCAGCGAGAAGTCCTGCACCATGCGCACCAGCGAATCGTACACCGCCGCGTCCCCATGCGGGTGGTACTTGCCGAGCACTTCACCCACAACAGTGGCGGACTTCTTGTACGGGCGCCCCGGCAGGAGCCCCAGCTCGTTCATGGCGTACAGGATGCGGCGATGCACCGGCTTCAGGCCGTCGCGCACGTCCGGCAAGGCCCGCTGCACGATGACGCTCATCGAATAATCAATGAACGATTCGCGCATCTCGTCTTCGATCAGCCGCGGCAGAATGCGTTCACGCTGGTTCGGAGCGGTCATGGATCTCCTCAGGTGGCGAACATGCAAAACGGGGCCGCGAGCGACCCCGTCAGAGGTCCTTTCAATATACCGGCCGTCGCCTCGAAAATCAACGAGGTGCCTATGGTCTAACATGTTGCCAGACAACGGATTACGCGATCAGACGCCGGCGCGACACCCCGGCCGGCGCGGGGGTGCGAACCAGCAACAACCTGAACGCATGGAGCGATCTCCCGACGGCCATGAGCAGGAGCCGGCCACGCCGGCAGGGCACTTGTGGATGGGCTTGCGGGCGGGCGGAGGCACAACGACGCAGCTGTATTCAGCGCTGGGCTTGAACGGATGGAGGCACAACGACGCACCTGCATTCAGACACCCGCTCGACGGCGGGCGGCACCGAGACCGTGGCGACACCGCCCGCCTCGCTCCCGGCTAGATCTCGACGACCACCTTGCCCATCTGCTTTCCCCCGGCCAATCGCTCGAAGGCCATGCGGGACTGATCGAGCGGGAACACCGAGTCCACCAGAGGGCGTAAACGCCCCTGGGCCAGGAGCTGCACGACCTGGCGGTACTCGGCCGCGTTCCCCATCGTGGACCCCATGATGGTTTGGTGATACCAGAACAGGCGCCGCACGTCCGACAGCACCTTCGCTCCCGTGGTGGCGCCGCACGTCACCAGGCGTCCGGCTCGACCCAGGGCGCGCAACGACTGCTCCCACGTCGCCTCGCCCACGGTGTCCACCACCACGTCTGCTCCCCGTTTACCGGTGCGCGCCCGCACCTCGTTGGCCACGTCCACCCGCGAGTGGTTCAGTACCAAGTCCGCGCCGTGCGATCGCGCGACGTCGAGCTTCTGGTCGCTGGACGAGGTCGCGATGACGTACGCTCCCAGGAGCTTGGCGATCCGCAAAGCGGCCCCGGCAACCCCGCCCCCAATGCCCCAAATGAGCACCACTTCACCCGGCCGCACGCGGGCTCTGGTCACGAGCATCCGCCAGGCGGTCAGCGTTACCAGCGAGAACGCCGCCGCCTCCGGCCACGTGATCTCGGGATGTGGTGCGGGAGGCGTGGGCACCGGCACGACATTCTGCTCGGGGATCACGATCCACTCGCACAGGGTGCCAGGCAGGTGCTCACCGAGGAGCTTGTACTCGACACACAGCGACTGCTCTCCGGCGTCGCAGGGCTCGCACCGGTAGCACGAGAGACCGGGATTGAACATCACCCGTTGCCCTGGTGCGACCGACCGCACGCCGCCGCCAACGGCCTCGACGATCCCGGCGCCATCGCCGCCCAGGACGTGCGGGAACTCGAGCGACAGGCCCGGCAGTCCCCTGATCGTCCAGAGATCGAGATGGTTGAGGGCGGCGGCGCGGAGCCGCACGAGCACATCGCGCTCACGCGCAACGGCCGGGCTGGGTACCTCGGCAATGGCGAGTTGATCGAGGCCCCCATGGGCGCGCAGGACGCACGCCTTCATCGGCGCCTCACGGCACCACCGGACCTACCGCCGGAACGAAGGTGAACCAAGCCGGTCCGACGGACTGGCTCTGGGCACTTCGACCGGTGGGGCCGTCAGGTTGGCCAGGGAATAGAGGTACAGGGGCTGGGACACGCCGCCCCGCTGCTCGAAGGTCGTCGCCATGACGGCCAGGAGCTCGCCATTGCGCGAGATCTCGATGTCACCGGCGGCCATCGCTCCGAGCGACACCAGCACAACCGCCGGCTCGCCGCTGGCGGGATTGGTCTTCATGATGCGGCTGGTGATCGTGTTACGGGTCTGCTCCTGCGAGATGTAGGCCAGCTGGCCGTCGGGCAGCCACGCCGGGGCCGTCTCGGAGGCGGGAGAACGCGACACGTTACGCTGATTCGACCCGTCAATGGACATCACGTAGATCTCATAGCCTCCGGACCGGTCCCGATCCGTGGAGAACGCGATCAACTGGCCGTCGGGGGACACCGCGGGCTGGAAGTTGCTGCTCGGTTCCTCGGTCAGCCGCCGCGCGCCGGTCCCGTCGGCATTCATGATCCACACTTGGAAGTGGCCGGTAGCGTTCGATGCGTAAACCAACTGCCGCCCGTCCGGCGTCCAGCCGGGCGAGCCCTCCGTGTCGGGCGTGTTCGTGAGCCGCCGGGCCCCCGAGCCGTCGGCATTCATGACATACAACTCGGGGTTTCCGTCGCGATCGGCCACGAAAGCGATGCGCGAACCATCGGGAGAGTACGAGCCCTCGAATTCGCCCCACGTGGAATCGGTCGTGAGGCGAACGAAGCGTGCCGTGCCGCGATCGAACGTGTACAGATCCTGCGAACGCAGCCGGGTGGACGTGAGGAGCAGCTCCCCCGCCACGTACACGTGGACGGTGTCCGTCCGGCCCCACGAGGTCGTGGCGATGATGGGCGCGTACCCATAGTCAACGCCCGTGACGGTGCCCTGCGCGTCCACCTGAGCAACCGTGGGGCGGGCGGAGGTCCACTGGATGCCGGTGGCCGGCGCCAGCGGTTCCCCGCGGTCGTTGGTGAACATCACCTCGACGGCACGCCGCTCGTTGATGGACAATCCCATGCGTGGCGGGCGGAAGCCGAGGCCTCCCGCCACCACGTCAACGGTCCACGTGGCTTGCAACCCGCGGCCGGGACCCCGCACACGCAGCGTGGTGCGACCGATCTTCTTGCCCGTCGCCTGCTTCGTCTCGGGATTGAACGACGCGACGGACGTATCGGCCACGTCCCAGACGAGCGGGGCCTCCGTCACCGGTTGTCCGGCGCTGTCGAGCGGCTGGGCGTTGAAGCGTGCCGAGCCCGAAAGCGGCACCGTGACCGCTCCCGCCGACGGCGGGGGGCTCACCGCGAGCTCCTCCACCACCCGATGCACCACCGCCGTGAGCCGGGCAGTCTGTCCGAATCCGCTGGCGTACACCTCCGCGCGCCCCGCGCTCACGCCGGTGGACACCCCGAGCGGAGACACGAGGACCACGCTGGGGTTGGACGAGGTCCAACTGAAGAACCGCGACGGGATCCGCCGGTTGCCCTGCTGGGGGACGATCACACGCACCGTGTCGTCCTCGCCGGGGGAGAGCGAGAGCACCTGGTTGGCGAACGCGAACGACGCTCCGGCCACCTGGACGAAGGCCCGGGCCACCAGATCGTTGGCCGTCCGAGCCTCGATCACCCCGTTTCCCGGCGCAATACCGACGACCGTGCCCGACTGATCAACCGTGGCGACCGCCTCGTTCAGCGAGCGCCACGTCACCGGGGCCGGCGTAGCCGGCGATCCGTCGGCCTGGAAGAACAGCAGTGACACCCGCAGATCTTCGGAGGGCAGGACAAAAAACGAATTGGGTTCGATCCGGATGGCCACCGCATTACTGGCGACGGCGGGTTGGGCCGCTGCCGGGGCCTGAGCGGCCGCGCCGGCCCCTGTCACCTGCACCGCCACCTGTGCGCGGCGCCCGCCGGCGGTGGCCTCGATCGAGACGATCCCCGGCGCGACGCCGATGATCGTGGCAACTCCCGGTTCACGGGGATCGTGCTCGACGCGCGCGACCGCGACGTTGGTGGACGACCAGGTGATCCGCGCGGTGGCGAGCACCTGCCCGCGCGCGTCGTACGCCGTGGCGAGCACACCCTGCCGGCCACCGACACTCAACGTGACCGTTGGAGGCGCCACCTCGATTTGCGCAACGGCCGGCGCGGCTTGCGCGATGAGTTCCGCCGGCTGCCACGATAGCACCCCGAAAAACCCAGCCGCAGCGGCCATCGTCGTCCGACGAGCCGGCATCTGCCGACGGGGCGTAAAATCAAATGGCATTTAAAGATACCGTCATTCCCAAGCCAAGGTTAAGACTCGCCCGCCGGAGCGTCAAGCGTGGCTCCCTTGCGAACCCGCGTCCCGCACATAGCATCAATGCGAACTCTCGACCCTGATCACCGCTCAGGAGGTACCGCCAACATGGTCAACGCGAATGAGCTCAGCTCCGGAATCGGCGGTCCGGGGATGTGGGATCCGATGCCGCTGACTCCGCCGGTCAAACCGCCGGAGCCCGCGCCGATTTGGTCCACGCCGACGCCTGCTCCCGCCGCTCAGCCTGCGGAGCGACCAGCGGCGGCTCCGAAGCCCGCGGCGAAGGCAAAGCCGAAGCCCAAGAAGAAGGCGGCCCCCAAGAAACGCGCGGCCAAGGCGAAGAAGAAACCGGCGCGGAAGGCAAAGAAGGCGAAGCGCGCAGCCGCCCGGGGCAAGAAGAAAGCAAAGAAGGGCGGCAAGAAGCGACGCCGCTAACGACCCGCATGAACGTGGTTCTCGCCCCCGGCCCAGCCCGTGCACGGACTGCGACCGGGGGCGGTCACGCTTGGAGGCCACGTCCCGCACGTTTGCCACGCCACCTGAAAAGACTCGGCGCTCTCGCGCTCCCTCTGGCCGCTGCCTGCTCGCCGGGCAGGCGGCCCACGGCGTACGTCGCCGCCACCCTGTGGGACGGCTCGGGAGCACCGCCGGTGCCGAACGCCGTGGTGCTCGTGGAGAGCGGGCGCGTGAGCGCCGCGGGACCTGCCGAGGCTGTACACATCCCTCGCGGCGCGGAGAAAGTGCGTCTCGACGGCAAGTGGATCATCCCCGGGCTCATTGACGCGCATACCCACGTGGCGCGCTGGACGCTTCCGCGGCTCTTGGCCTACGGAGTTACGAGCGTGCGAGACGTGGGCGGGCCGAACGACAGTGTCTTCGCCCTGCGCGACGAAGCGTCCCTGGGGGCGCTCGCGAGCCCGCGGCTGTTCGTGGCGGGCGCCATGATTGACGGCGCCCCGGCCGCCTGGCCCGGCGCCGTAGGTGTCCGGAACAGCGGAGAGGCGCGCCGGGCGGTGGACGATCGTACGCTTCGCGATGCCAGTCTGGTGAAAGTGCACGCCCGAATGGACTCTCTGCTTCTGGCGGCGGTGCTGGACGAGGCCGGGACGGTGCGCCTGCCGGTTGCGGCGCATCTGGGCAAGGTGGATGCGATTGCCGCCGCGCGGATGGGTGTGGCGACCATCGAGCACCTGACCGGCGTGGTCGAGGCCACGGTGCGGGATCGCAGCGCGCTGGTCCGGGCCCACGACGCCTTCTTCAATGGATGGAGAGCGGTGGGTCGCGCCTGGGCGACCCTCGACTCGGTGCGGTTGGATGTGACGGCGCGCACGCTGAAGGACGCGGGCGTGGCGATGGTCCCCACCCTCGTGGTGCACGAGACCGTGGGGCGCTGGGACGACGCGTCATTCGTGGCGGGGCTCGACCTGAGCGGCGTGCCGGACACCGTTCGCGCCGGATGGAACGTAGCAGCGCTGTTGCGGTTGGCCGGCTACGGGTCCAGCGACCTTGCCGCCTTCCGGCGCTCTCGCCCGGCTCAGGACCTGTTCGTCCGTCTGTTCAAGCACGCCGGCGGCCTGATCGCCGCAGGCACGGACACGCCGGGGCCGCTGATTCCCCCCGGGGCAAGTCTGCACTACGAACTGGCGCTGCTCGTCGGGGCGGGGCTGACGCCCCGGGAGGCGTTGCTCGCCGCCACTCGGGACGCCGCTCGCGTGGTCGGCGTGGATTCCGTGGGCGTGGTACGCCAGGGGTCGGTGGCGGATTTTGTGATCCTTTCGGCGAGCCCGCTGGACGACGTCGCGAACACGAGAAAGATCGAGCTGGTGGTGGTGCGTGGCGTGGCCCGCCGCCCGTCAGAGCTTCGAGCGATGTGGACTCAGTAGCGCCGCGGGCGTCGCCCTCCTGGCAGCGTCTTGAGGCGAGCCATGTGGCGAGCGCTATGGCATAGGCAATCGGGGATGGCGATCCCTTGCCCCTTGCCCCTTGCCCCTTACCCCTCACCCCTCACGCCCCTCAATATCCACCACAGGCCGACGGCCATACTCCAGGCGCCCGTCACCAGACCGAGCGCGCGAGCCCCGCGGGGCGAATCGGCCAGAGGCCGCACGGCCCGCGCGGCAATGGCGGCGTAGGCGCCCATGGCCAGCGTCGTGCCCACGCCGAACGCCGCCAGATAGCCGAGCGCCACGGACCGATCGGGAATGAGTGTCACGGGAATCAGCGCGATGGCAGGGGCCGTCCCTGCCAGGCCGTGAACGGCGCCGACGAAGGTGGACAGGTGGCGGTGACGCCGCGTTTCGGCGTCCGTGTGGGGGTGCTCGTGCGCCGGCTGGGCCGCCGGATGCGCGTGCAGATGGGCGTGGTCACCGTGCCGTGCGGGGGGGTGCAGGTGCAGCCGGTGCGCGCGCCGAAGGGCCCACAGGCCCAGCGCCACGAGCATCAGACCCACGCCGGCCTCGGCCCAGGCGCTCATCGCGGCCGGCACGCGTGCGCCGGTCCACGCCAGGAGGCCACCCAGGGCCATGACCACGGTGGCGTGTCCGAGCCCCCAGCGCAGCCCGAAGGCGGCGGCGGCCTTCACGCGAGGCCGGCCACCTATGAACGCCGTGACCGCTACCATATGATCTACCTCGAGGGCGTGCGCCGCCCCGAGAGCCAGTGCGGCCGCGAAGGCGGCCCAGGGTCCGTCCATGGGTCCTCGTCGAAGGAGGCAGAGCGATGGCCGACCAACCGCGCGACCAAAAGCCGCTCATCCGATTGACCACGCTGTCGCACGGCGCCGGTTGAGCGTGCAAGCTCGGGCCTGACGAGCTGGCGCAGGTTCTGCGCCACGTGCCTTCCGTCAGCGATCCGAGAATCGTGGTCGCTGCCGCGACCTCCGACGACGCCGCCGTCTACCGGCTCTCGGATGATCGCGCGCTGGTGGCCACGGTGGATTTCTTCGCGCCCATCGTGGACGACCCGTACACGTTCGGCGCCATCGCCGCGGCCAACGCGTTCTCCGACGTCTACGCCATGGGCGGCCGGCCGCTCATGGCCTTGAACCTCGTGGCCTGGCCTCGCGAGCCCGCCATGCTCGCGCTGCTGGGCGACACGTTGCGGGGCGGCGCGGACGTCGCGGCGAAGGCCGGCGCGTTCATCGTGGGCGGCCATTCCATTGACGACCCGGAACCGAAGTACGGGATGGTCGTACTCGGCGAAGCGCGACCGGACAAAGTAATCACCAACGCGGGGGCGCGCGTCGGCGACGCGCTCGTGCTCACCAAGCCGATCGGGACCGGAATCCTCTCCACCGCGTTGAAACGAGATCTGATCACGCAGGGCGACATGGCCGACGCGGTCCGTTCCATGATGGCACTCAATGGGGGAGCGTTGGACGCAGTGCGCGAGGTCGAGGACGGGGTGCACGCCATGACCGACGTCACGGGGTTCGGCCTGCTGGGCCATCTTCACAACGTCGTGGCGGCGAGCGGGGTGGGGGCGCGGGTCACCGCCGGCAGCGTCCCCGTGTTCGCCGGCGCGCGGGATTTTGCCGGGCGGGGAGTCGTCCCCGGGGGGACCCGCAGGAACCTCGACGCGGCCGCGCGGTTCAGCCGCTTCGCGCCCGGGCTCGACGAGGCCACGGCGTTGCTGCTCGCGGACGCACAAACCTCCGGCGGTTTGCTGGTGGCCGTCGCGCCGGAGGCCGCGGACGCCCTGGTCAGCGCCTTGCGCCGGCACGGGACGCCGGCCGCGGCACGGATCGGGGAGATCGTGGCGACCGCCGGGACCATTGAGGTGGTGGCGTGAGGGGGGCGCCTATCGTCGTCGTTCACGCGGACGAGAGTTGCCTGGGGAACGGGCGCGACGGATCCACGCCGGGTGGCGCCGCGGCGCTCATCGAGACGCGCACCCGCGGGGGCATTGCACGGCGCGACGTCTATATTTCGGCGCCCGACACCACCAACAACCGCATGGCGCTCGCGGGCGCGATCGCAACCTTCGCGCTGCTGTCGCAGAAGGGCCGCCGCCTGCGGGTCACGTACGTGTCCGACTCGGAATACCTGGTCAAGGGCATGCGCGAGTGGGTGCCGTCGTGGCGGGCGCGCGGGTGGCGGCGCAAGGGAGGGACGATCGAAAACCTGGAGCTGTGGCAAACGCTGGCGCGGGTGGCCGCCGACCACGACGTCCACTGGCGCTGGGTCCGCGGTCACGCGGGGCACGCCAAGAACGAGTACGCCAACGACCTGGCCATGCGCGCCGCGAGGCAGCAGCTCACGTCCGCCGGGGCGGTGGAGAGCGGGTTCGAGGCCTGGCTCGAGGAGCGCCGGCGCCGGGGGCAGCTCACCGACTACGATCCCGATGCGGCGTTCGATGACGTGGCGGCCGAGGCGATGGGCGCATGAGCGTGGCCAAGGATGGCGTGGACGCCAACACCCACCCCCTGAATCTCCTGCCCGACGATGCCGAGCCGGACAGTTCCCGCATTCCTTTATATGAAGTCTACATGCGGATGGCCGAGGAACTGGCCAAGCGCTCCACCTGCGCACGGCTCCAGGTGGGTACCGTGATCACGGACGCGCAACTCGAAAACGTGGTGGCGATTGGCTACAACGGCAACGCGAAGGGCCTGCCGAACCGCTGCGACTCGGCCGTGCCGGGAAGCTGCGGCTGCATCCACTCCGAGGTGAACGCGCTGGTGAAAGCGCCCGGCGCGTTGCGGGACAAGGTGGCCTTTGTCTCGTCAAGCCCGTGTGTCATGTGCGCCAAGCTCATGATCAACTCCGGCGTGACGCACGTATTCTACCGGCGCCTGTACCGCGACCCGAGCGGCATCGAGTTGTTGGCCGGCGCCGGCGTGGTACCGGTACGGTACGATCGCTGGGAGCACGAGTGGCGATAGATCGCGCGGGCGACGATGTGCGCCGGCTGTTTCGCCAGTTGGTGTACACCCTGGCCGACACCCGTCCCGACTACCTTCATCGGCCGTTTCAGGTCTCCGAGCTGTACCAGGACATCCTCCCCTATCGGCTGTTTCGCTCACGGCTCCAGTTCGACACCAACGAGGACTACGAGATGGCCGTGCTGCGTTTGCTGGCCGGCCAGGGCGACCTCGTGGCGCTCGAGCCATCCGAAGCCGGCGCCGTCCTGGCGCAGGAGGCGGAGGCGATCAACCCGCTGCCGGGGGCGTTCCGGGATTTCGCCGCCGCGCGTGTCACGCTCAATCCGGTGGCGGTGCGGGAGCTGCTCGACGCGCGGGACGCGTACGCTCCGATCCCGACCACCCCACGGCAACCACCGCTCGCGCAACCGGTGCAGCCGGCCGCGAGAGAACCGGAGCCACCGGATCGTCAGCCGCGCGCCGCCCCCCTGCCCTACGCCTTCGAGGCCGCAGAGGGCACGCGATGCCCGAACTGCCAGCGGCCGCTGCCACGGCATCGGGCGGTGATCTACTGTCCCTTCTGCGGCGAGCAGGTTGCGCCCGCGCGTTGTTCCGTCTGCGGAACGG